>JBCCDZ010000238.1:0-5117 GCA_039030525.1 Pseudomonadota bacterium
CCGCGATTTGCCGACCGCGTCGCCTTATGTCTGGCGCGCGATCAAGAGCCCTGGCGGCGCGATCATTCTGGTTGGCGCCGTTCCAGACGATAATACCCAAGCCTCACTCGCGGCGCACGTGCGTGAGCTGACATCGGCATCGCTGGACGATCGCACAGAGTTGACGCTGGGCGTGCCGCAAGGCGACTGGGTCGGTACCGCAATGTTCGGCCTCGATCAGCTCGATTTGCTCGATAGTGGCGAGGCCAGACTCACCGACTTCGAATTGCGCTTGAGCGGCATCGCCATGGACGATGCCGCGCGCATGCAAAGCACAGCCTCGATCGCCAATCTCGCAGATCCGTGGACAGGGGTTGCCGCGATTGATGGCCCGAGCCATTGGAAAGCCGAACATGTTGATGACACTCTGGTGCTATCTGGAAGCTGCGAGACATCCGAGGACAGAGCTGAAATTGCGATGATTGCAGAGACCTATTTCGATGGTCCAGTGATCGATCAAATGACGGTTGAGGCGACAGAGTACGAACCGTGGATTGAGGGTGTGCGACTGGGATTGCCGCATTTCTCGAATTTTCAGTCTGGAGAGATGGAGTTTGATCCTGAAGATGACGGGTTCAGTTTCGACGGCGAGGCAACAAGCTCGACTCTGCAATTCCTTCGCGAAGACATGGCTCAGCTAGACGGCGCTTATGCGGTTGAGATTGCGGCCGAAACAGTGGCCGTAGAGCTCGAGGAGATTTCTGGCGTGGATCTTGGTCAAGACCCGTTACAAGCCTGTCAGACCTCATTTGATTTGATCATGGACGCCAATGCGGTCGTGTTTCGCTCTGGCAGCGCCGAAATCTCGCGCGAAAGTGGCAATACGCTCGACAAAATCATGGCGGTCACGAACTTTTGCGATGACACGCTGGTTTTCGAAGTCGCAGGGCACACAGACAATACCGGATTGCGCAATGCAAACCTAGCCTTAAGCCAGGCGCGAGCACAAGCCGTCGCCAATTACATGCGAGATGCAGGCTTCGATATCGCGCGACTGGACGTTACGGGCTATGGTCCTGATCAACCTGAGTCGGACAATGCGACGCCCGAGGGGCGCGCGGCCAATCGAAGAATCGAATTTAGCGTTCAAGAACGGAGCGAGTAGATGCAGTGGTTAATTGCGAATATGTGGATAGCGATGGCCGCTGCCACCGTGCTCGGCTTGCTATTCGGGTTTGCGATGCGCGGTCTGCTGGTCGGCAATCGAATTCAAAAAGCTGAAGTCGAGCGGGAAATCGCGAAGACAGAACTGACCCAGTCAAAAGCTGAAGTCGAAGCGCTTTACGCCGCCCAGCGAAAGCAAAAGGAAGACGCCGCTGAAACGGTTGGCGGCGGCGATGTCTTGGTCGCTGCGCTGGATGAACGTGAACGCCGGATCACTTCATTAGGTGAAGAACTGGCCTCGGCGCGTGAAGAGCTGCAAGCGTTTCAATCGCGTGAGAGCTCTAATCGAAACACGCTCGAAACAGCTGGCGCAGCCGTTGCCGGCGCAGTCGCAGGCGCGGTTCTGTCTGATGGTGATCAGGAAGAGTTGACCGGTTTGCGCGATCGCAATGCCTGGCTTGAAGAGCGGGTCGGGGCGCTTGAGTCCGACATCGCTGGAATGCAGCCTGCCGCCGCGGTCGCGGACAATAATGCAGATGCCGTTCTTGCTGAGAATGTCCCTGAAACATCCGTGGCAGATGAGAAGACGCGCTGGCAGGCGTCGTACTTGCGCACACGAGTTGACGCTCTTGAAGCCAAGCTGATTGCGCAATCCGCAGAGGCAGAAAAAGCGGTCGCAGCGCCAGTGGAGGTGGTCGCAGCTCCGGATCCACAGCCTGTGGTCGAACCCGCTGACACGTCAGGTTTGGATGAGGAAGTGGCGCAATTGCGCTGGCGCAATCGTTATCTCGAAGGGCGCCTGGCTTATTTTGAGCAGCCGCCCGAAGAAGATAGCGAGGCCGTTGAATCAGCTTCGAGCGAAGATCTGGATGCACCGGACCCGGTCTTGGAGACAGCCTCTGAACCAGACGAGCCGCTACCGCAAGAAGCCGAGGAATCTGAAGCAGAGCCTGTTATTGAAACAGACGCGGCGGAGCAAGAGATGGATCTGCAGCCAGAGACCGAAGCCGCTGCTGACGTCGAACAATCTGACCTGTCAGAGGAGGGCGCCGAACCCGAGCTGCATCCCTCGGAAGCCATGCTCGCGGAGCTCGATGGCAAACAGCCCGAGCAGCTGGATCGCCCGTCAACTGGCGGCGATGATCTGACCACGATTACAGGAATTGGACCAAGAATTGCCGAAGTGCTGAACGGACTCGGCATTTGGACCTTCGCCCAAATCGCTGAATGGAAGCCAGAACACGAAACGTGGATTGAAAACCACTTATCCTTCAAAGGCCGGGTCAGCCGCGAAAATTGGGTGGGCCAGGCGAAAGACTTCCTGGTCACGGCCTGAACCGGACCATGGTTTAAGCTTCATCCGTCATTCACGTGACCTGTGGCAAAACATGTGTAAGCACTTGGAGAACCATGAGTTTTGCCCCGTCCTCTAATCGGGTGTAGACTCATTGGACATTGGGAGACAGGTAAATGAGCAAATTGCTGATTACAGACGAAATGATCGAAACCGGAGATCGCATCGATGCGCCGAGCGATTTCCTGGAGCAGGCGCCGCGGATGCGGCTTTCACGCCGAGCGATGATCCGCGGACTAGCCTATGGCACGATTGTGCCAATTGTGACCGGGTGTTCGACCAATCCGGTGACGGGTGAGCAGCAATTAATCCTGCCAGGTTTTGACAATGCCTCGCTGGCGGCGATGTCGACCACGGCCTGGTCTGAAATGAAAAAGCAAACGCCCCAAACGGGCGATAGCCGCCTTCGCAATCGAGTGTTGACGACCTGGGATCGCACCGCGCAAGGCCGGACGGCAGCGCTGCGAGACAAGTATAGCCAGGACGTGGCCTACATCCCGAGTGAGTGGGAAGTGGCTGTGTTTGACACTGACGACGTCAATGCCTTCGTCATGCCCGGCCAACAGGTCGGCGTTTATCGGGGCATCACGGAACTGACCGAGAATGATGATCAACTGGCATCTATTCTCGGGCATGAAGCAGGCCACATTGACGGACGACACTCGGCCGCGCGGGCGTCAGCGACGGTTGCTGCGCAGGCCGCCATGGTCGCGGGTCAGGTTGCCATCGCGCAGTCAGACGAGCTGAGTGAATATGGCGGCGCGCTCGCGGCGCTGGGCGGCGCAGCGATCCAGTTCGGGGTCTTGCTGCCATATAGCCGCAATCATGAACTTCAGGCTGACAAGCTTGGCGTCGATTACATGCACAAAGCTGGCTATGACGTTACTCAAGCGCCGCGCCTCTGGGAATTGATGGATCAGAAAAGTGCGGGCAATCGTCCGCCCGAATTCATGTCCACTCACCCGGATCCTGGCCGCCGTCGCAACGAGTTGATCAATTATATCAACGCCAACGGATATGCATTTATCTGATCCGTCGAAGCAAAAGTACGAAAGCCCGCTGGCGCAAGTCCGGCGGGCTTTTTTGTTCTCGCGTCATAGAAATTAAAGTGGGCGGCAGGCTACGTTCTGCAAGATGATCTCTTCCTCTGATCCCTCGCGAATGGCGATGCACGTGGCGCCCTTCATGTAGAGATTGAACAGGGTGGGCATGGCCACGCTTTGTGTCTCCAGCGCGCTTGGTTTTGGCGGCAGAACCGCGATGGACGGGGACACCGTTGGATCTCCCGCGCCGAATTCGATATTTGCCCGGCCCATTGTCGGCGCGAGCCCAGCTCGCACAGCGTCAAGTGTCGCCGCATCCGCATCGATCAACACGGCCGGCTGAGGCGCTGGATGGTGTTGGCACGCCGTCAATGCAATGGCGCCAAAAAGAGAGAGGACAGCTCGAATCATCGTGGCATCGTCATATCACGATTGTTGGCAATGAAATCATCCTGTTCTGACAAGGCCGTTGTCGCAACGCTCGTCATCACAGGCTTGGAGAAGGTCACTTCAGGCGAGACTTTTGGCGTGACCGTCGGGCAAGTGCCATTGGTACGGTAATCGAGCGCGGCCGCAAGGAGGCCTTCAGCAGGATCGCCAAGCTCATTATTGATGTCATCGCCAACAACGCACCCGGAGACGCGTTCGCCAAATCCGAAACTCGAATTATTGGGTACAAAACCGTCCGAGTAATCGCCAAAGCCTTTATCGTTCACGCCTCGGAACTGAATGGTGTAATAGGTTTCGCCGCAATTGTCGGTTGGGTAAAAGCCGTAGGGTTTGCCGCAGGTGACGGCGCCGATCAGGACGATCTCAACATCGATCCCGCGAAGGCCATTGAGCACCGCTTCGCTGGCGCTGCACGTGCCGCCGGTGGACAGGATAAACACGCGTCCAAGATTGAGATTATCGAGCGGCGTGCCATTCGCGAGTGAGAAGCCCAATCCGGTATCATAGAATGGAATCGGCTGATTAATCTCGCCCGTAACAGGGTTGCGATTACCGGCATTGCTGTTGAACTCCAACAACTCGAACGTTTTGCCATTGGTCCGGCTCGGTCCGGCAATCATATAGCCGAGTTGGCCTGCGACTGCGAGCAAGCCGCCGCCATTGTACCGCAGATCCAAGACCAGGTCCGTCACGCCTTCATTGCTCATTTGCGTGATTGCACCAGCAATATCTTCTTCTGACGAGAACGGGCTAAAGGTGTTGAACAAGATGTAGCCGACTTTGCCGGTTGGCGTATCGATCACATTTGTCCGATTGACCGGCTGTGGGGCGATGTCTGCAGAAGTGATCGTGACCGAGCGAGACGTCGATGCGCCAGGGTCTTGAACGACAAATGTATGCGACTCGCCCGCATTGGCAGGAAATAGCCCGTCATTCAGTGTATCGATCTCCGCCTGGGTGCTGCCGCCATTGACGAGATCGACCCCATCAACAGACAGGATCCGCGTACCACGGACAAAATTTGCTTGCCCATTCACCACGTCCGATGCGGGAGAGTTTGGCTCTGTGTAGCGGATGCGGTAGTCGCGCGGCGGGGTGTTGGAGAAGACCGCCAAACTGAGGCCATA
>JBCCDZ010000239.1:0-5042 GCA_039030525.1 Pseudomonadota bacterium
GTCTGTCGCGCTATCCGCGAATTGATTGGTGGCGAAGTGTACCGGCGCAAGCATTCGCAATCCGCCAATGTAGAAATGCTCCAGCAGTGAAACATCGGTCCCCAACGGGTAGGAATTTTCCATGCTCTGGAACACGACCTTCTTGCCGTCCGCAAGAATGGCTTCGGCATCATCGGCAGAGAATGCCAGCGCAACCTCCTGATGATACTTCGCCGCGAATTCACGGATGGCGGTTTGGCGCATCAACCCATGCGTTCGGGCCGCCGCATAGCTCGCCTCATCCAGCGGTCCTTGCCGGGTGAAGATGACCCAGAATCCGCCATCCAATCCGCCCTCATGCATGCGCGGCAAATCAACATGGGTTCCGTCTTCCTCGAAACTGCCGCGGGCTGTGAACACGTAATCCGGCGTGTGAAACAGGGCTGGAGTGTCCAGGTGGCTATCAAACACGGCAATCGACTCGTGAAAAGCGTCGACATCCGAACCTTCTGAAATTGCTGCCACTTCAGGTGATTGCTGTGCCGATACGGCGCTGCCAGCGTCCGGCATTTGCGGCGCGCAAGCTGTCAGGAAGACTGCGATGGCGCCACCAAGCCCAAATCGGATCATGATTGAATTCCTTTCATCTGTCCTCTGACCTAATGGAGCTATGGCTCAAGGCAAGTCTGTCGGCTGCGCGACGTCCCAAACCATCTCTTGCAAGCCAACGAAGCGTAACATGCGGGCGAGTTCTGCCTCAAGTTTACTCGCGCGCGCGGGCGTCCACTTCACTTTTGGCTCTCGCCAAAGATTGATCACGCGAAGCTGACCAGCTTTGCGATCCGCTTTGACCTCGATCCGTCCAACAAAGCGATCACCCTCGAGCAGGGGATAGACATAGTATCCCCACTTGCGTTTTGCTGCCGGGACGAACATTTCAATCGTATAATCAAACCCGAACAGACGATTCAGGCGGGTGCGGTCGCGTGTTGCTGGATCAAACGGATTGAGAATGCGAAGCCGCGCCGTTGAAGCCGGCGCAGTGTCGAGCCGGCTTTCGATATCGCTTGTCGCCCAGGCACTCACAATGCTTCGATCTGCGGTTTCGATTTCGACAGGCACCAGATCGCTCGCGTGTTCAGCGACCCAGGCCTTGGCCTCGGCATTAGAGACGGCGTCCCAAAAGCGTTGGATATCGCCTTCGCTGCCAAAGGTGAGCCGGTCCAGCGCATTGCGACAGAGCCAATCGACTTGAGCCTCATCGGAGGGCACATTCGACAAATGGTGGTCTGGGATCACGCGTTCGCTCAAATCATAGAATTTGGTGAAATTTTCACGATGCGACGTAGAGAGCTCGCCTGCATACCACATATAATCGAGCGCCAATTTATGCGGCGGACGGGCCCACATTTCTTTTTTGCCGTCGACTTTGGTGTCAAAAGCTTTGGTACATAACGGACCTTCTGCGCGAATGCGGTCCTTGATGCCATTGCGGCCATCTGAATCCAGCATGCCGCGATGCCATTCCCATTTTCGAACCTTAGCTTCCAGGCGGCGAAACTGGCGCTGCCAAAAAGGATAGAAATCCATCGGCAAGACTGACGCATCATGCGTGAAGTGTTCGAACACTTTTCGATGCTCCGCCAGATGGCGGTTGAGCATGGGTTCGCGGTAATTCTGGTTCCGGCTCCACAAAATATGATGGTGCGCGCGCGCGACGACCTGAATCGTGTCCAGCTGGACAAACCCCAATCGATGGATGAGCGCTTCCAGGTCAAGCGATCCGGTCGGTGTTTCTGCCAGGCCCTGCCCGGATAACCAAAGCCGCCGCGCATCACGATTAGAGAGTTTGAGAGGCGCGCGGCTCATCCGACTTATTCGGCTGCCGGGCAGCCATCGCCAGACGTGTCCGTGTTTTGCAACACCCACTCAAACGCATTGTCGAGAATGCGACGATAGGTTTCGCTGTCATAGGACAGATCTGAATGCCCGAGCGCCGAATAGAAGCTCCGTCCGTCGCCTGGACAACCGACCCAGATGACCGGGTGATCTGCTGGCGCATTGCCCATCGCCCAATTGGCAAGGTTTTCGATATCGGCGCCAGCGGGTTGGAAATCTGTCTCGTGAACACCGGCCAGAGGGCGCAATCCATACTGTTTGGGATGGCTGTCAAAGAAATACCATTCATCATCATGCTGCCAGACATCAGGGGTCCCGGCCATGACGGCGTGTTCCGCATCCAAGGTTTCGACGCGAATGATATGAAAATGCGGCGTTAGCGGATGACCTGTAAATGTCGGACCGATCAATGTGTCGGCGTACCAGGCCCATTCCGCATGCGTATTGTCGCCCGATCCATGTAAACCAATCCAGGCACCGCCAGCTTCCAGCCAGGATTGAAACGCGGATTCCTGCTCCGGGCTGAGCGTATCGCCGGTGGCATTGTTGAACACGATGACATCAAACCGCGCCAGATCGTCTGCATTGAACACAGCCGCATTGACGGTCGTAAAAATCCCGAAGCCTTTCGCTCGCGAGAGTTCGACAAAAAACTTATCTGCTCCGGCAATACCTTCATTGTGTCGCCAGCCATTGGTCTTCGAAAAGATCAGAATAGCCGGTTGCTGCATCCATTTCGTAATATGAGGTGGGATGTCATCATAGACCACCGCCGCCTCGTCTTCGACGATGGGGGCATCATCTTCGGATTGCGCATCCCCGCTTTGGCAGGCAGCGAGTGCTAGCAGCGCTGTCGCCATCAAGGCATGTGCGGCTGTGTTCCAGATGTTTAGGCTCATGAGTCCTCCCCTTTATTGTCTCTAATCGCGCGCCACTTTGCGAGGCGCTCTGCGATTGGGCCTTCTCGACCGTGCCCTTTTGGCTGGTAGAATTCTACCCGTTTCATGCCGTCCGGAAAATAATTCTGACCGGAAAAGCTACCGTCTTGATCATGATCATAAGCGTAACCGTCGCCATAACCCTGATCTTTCATCATTGCGGTTGGTGCATTCAGAATGTGCTTTGGTGGCATTAGCGACCCGGTCTCGCGCGCGGTAGCTCGAGCCTGCTTCAACCCCATATAGGAGGCATTAGATTTCGGCGCTGTCGCGAGATGAACAACAGCATGGGCCATTGGGATCAGGCCCTCAGGTTCGCCTAATCGTTCAAACGCCCGCGCGGCCTCTCCTGCCACCATCATCGCGGTCGGATCCGCGAGGCCAATATCTTCGCTCGCCATGACCACCAGACGGCGCGCGATGAAGAGCGGGTCCTCGCCACCTTCTAACATGCGCGCGAACCAATATAGTGCTGCGTCCGGGTCGGACCCCCGAACAGATTTGTGCAATGCTGAGACGAGGTTGTAATGCTCTTCCCGGTTCTTGTCATAAGCCGGTGCGCGCTTCTGCAAGGCGGTCGTCAATTGCTCCAGGGTCAGCGCCGCGCCCTCTGTGCCTAATGAAAAGGCCTGCTCAGCGAGATTGAGCAAATAGCGGCCATCGCCATCAGCCATATCGACCAGCGCCGATCGCGCGCGCGCATCGAGGGGTAGCGCACGGCCGGTTTCGGCTTCGGCGCGATCCAACAGCACAATGGAAGAGGCCTCATCCAGACGCTTCAGGACCAAAACGGCGCAGCGCGATAGCAAGGCACCATTCAGCTCAAAGCTCGGATTCTCTGTTGTCGCCCCCACCAGCGTCACTGTGCCGGCTTCGACATAAGGCAGGAAGCCATCTTGTTGTGCTCGGTTGAAGCGGTGAATTTCATCGACAAAGAGTAAGGTGCCGCGCCCCATATCTCGTCTTTGCTGTGCCGCCTCGAACACGGCCCGCAAATCCTTCACGCCCGAGAATATGGCGGAAATCGCTTCGAAATGCAGATCCGTTTCCTGTGCCAGAAGCCTGGCAATGGTCGTCTTGCCGACACCGGGAGGTCCCCAGAGGATGATCGATGACAGATTGCCGGTGGCAAGCATTCGGCCAAGCGCGCCTTCCGTCCCGAGCAAATGATCCTGTCCAACGACATCGCTCAATTTTTGCGGCCGAAGCTTGTCCGCCAGCGGCCGCGGCGCGTCGTCAGATAGGCCTGATGCTGCAAACAAATCACTCATCCCATCAGCCATAACCGGGTCGCCCGCCTTTGATAAGTTTTCACTTGTCATGATTGCTCCCGCATGACAAGAACATAATAAGAACAAATGGAGGGACTGATGGCCACGCTTACACTTTACACAAACCCAATGTCACGCGGACGGATTGCGCGCTGGATGCTGGAAGAGGTCGGCGCCGCTTATGACACAATCTATTTGTCGTATGGCGATACGATGAAAGGCGACGCTTATCTGGCGCTAAACCCAATGGGGAAAGTCCCCGCCATAAAACATGGTAGCACGATCGTGACTGAATGCGCGGCGGTTTGTGCTTACCTTGCTGACGCTTTCCCCGAGGCCGGACTGGCGCCGCCGTTTGATCAGCGCGGGGATTATTATCGCTGGCTGTTTTTTGCTGCGGGGCCGCTGGAAAGTGCGACCACCAACAAGATGCTCAACGTATCGACGGAGGGGCATCAACAGATGGCTGGCTATGGCGACTTCGAGACCACCCGGCAAACGTTGATCCAGGCGGTTTCGCAAACGCCTTTTGTCTGCGGCGAAACATTCACAGCGGCAGATGTCTATCTTGGGTCGCAAGTTGGTTGGGGGTTGCAATTCGGCACTATTCCAACCAGCCCAGAACTGGAAGCCTATCGCGATCGACTCTATGCGCGCCCGGCGCATGCCAAAGCAACCAAACTCGATGATGCCGCCGTGGCCGAGCATGGACCGGCGATGCCGGACGACTCCTAGGAACTCCGCATGAGCTGACCGGTCTAGATTGTCACTGACCCACTAATCTTGCGACCATTGCGTTCAATCTCAATGTCCCAACGTCCGGGTTCACGATCGAGGGCGCGATTTAGATCTTCGATGGTTTCTATGCTCTCGCCATCAATCGCCGTGATAATATCTCGTGGTTGCACGATGCGCATGTGATAGGCGCGGCGCGACATGCGCGTCACCAATACAC
>JBCCDZ010000240.1:0-5032 GCA_039030525.1 Pseudomonadota bacterium
CCAAAGCTGGAACCGGCGACGTGCTCGCGGGTCTCATCACCGGGCTCGTTGCTCAAGGCATGCCCCCCTTCGAGGCGGCGTGTGCGGGGGTCTGGATTCACGGACAAGCGGGAAAGCAGATTGGCCCAGGCTTGATTCCGCAGGACATTACCGGCGAGGTCCGAACCATCCTGGCGGCTTTGCTAAGTTAGCTTTTCGCGCACTGCCGCATAATGTTTGGAAATATTCTCAAACTCCTCATGCGGGCGCCAGCGCATCACGCCGCAAAAACCGCATGTCAGATACAGCGTGATATCCGCGATTGAGAATCGCCCGGCGGCCACCCATTGCTTTTGATAAAGATGCTCATCCAGCTTTGCGGTAAATCGTTTCACGCTCTTCTCCGCCTTTTCGCCGGCCTCAGGCAATTGCGGCTTTTCCAGTGGCGCCATGACGGGATGCGTGTTGCGAAACCAGGTCGCGAATTGCGCCATCATCATGAACTCAATGCGCCGATCCCACATTTCGATCAGGCCCGCTTCTCGTCCGTCGCGGCCCATTAGGTTGGGCTCAGGAAACATGTGTTCGAAGAAGCTGCAAATCGCGCGGCTTTCCGTAATTGTTGTGCCATCATCCAGCACCAGAACGGGCACTTGAGAGAACGGTGAGAGCTTCCGGTATTCCGGCTGTTTATGCTCACCTTTCATGATCGAAATCTCGATCAAGTCGACGGCGTCCAATTGGCCTTTGGCCTTCAGGAAATTGTAGGTGCGTTCTGGATTGACCGCCTGAGGCGCATGATAGAGCTGCATTGTCCCTCCGATATTATCGTCTTGCTAATTGAACTGTTTTCGCAGACCGAGCGTGACATTCAAGGGCTCACCCGGGAAGAAGCGGTCATTGCCAAAGGCAAAGTCGGCGCGATCAGCATACGCTTCGTCGGTCAAATTCCTTACAATCAGGAAGGTTTCCAATGTATCCGACACATCATAGGTGGCCCGCAGATTTGCGACCAGATGCCCATCATACTCCTGTGTATTGGCCGGGTTGGTGAAATATTCGCCGACATAATTGGTCGATACTTCGAGGCGGACAGCATCGCTTGGCAACCATGTGATTGATGCATTGGCGAGCCATTCCGGCGCCGTGTCGATCTGATTGCCATCCAGAATGACCTCCGAACCGTTTCCGACAATTCGGTCGAACGTATAAGTCTGGTCAGACCAGCTGACATTCCCACCGAAAATTAGCTGGTCGCTGACCTGCCAGGATGCCGCGACCTCCACGCCCTGATGCCGGGTCGAACCATCGGTGACATTCAGCCCGTCAGAGTCGCGAAAGAAGAAATTGTCCTTGTCAGCTGTGTAAGCCGCGACATCGAAAACGAGGCCGCCAT
Organism: Pseudomonadota bacterium; assembly: GCA_039030525.1. Classification (GTDB taxonomy): domain Bacteria; phylum Pseudomonadota; class Alphaproteobacteria; order Caulobacterales; family Hyphomonadaceae; genus Henriciella. Next base: position 1,376 of record JBCCDZ010000240.1, read on the forward strand.
CGGCCAGCGCCCCGCGCGCGCCGACTTCAAAACTGTCCAGTGTTTCGACTTCAGCTTCGGCTGTGCCCTGTTGCGATTGCAAGCGGTAAAGATCGCTGGCCTGAGGCGCGCGACTGCCGCGCGCGTAATTGGCGTACAGGCTGATCGCATCGCTCGCCTCATAGACCAGTCCGAGCTTAGGTGTGACAAAATCAAAATCATCGGTTCGATCTGCCGGGACATTGAAACGACCATTAATGCCGATCGGTGCGTCTGTAGTGTAGTCATAAGAGTGGGCTTCGGCGCGCAGACCAGACACCAGAGTCAGCTTGTCCGCCAATTGCCAATCGAGCTCGCCCCAAAGCGCGCCGACAAACGTATCGACGGTATAATCATAGTGAATGCCAACCGGGAAACGAGAATCGCCCGGGAAGAATCCGAAAGGTTCTGGTTGCGTCTCTCGCAAGTATCCAGAAGCCAGATCCACATCTGCCCCCACTCGCCAGGTGACCGTGTCAGATGCTTCGCGTTCATACCGGCTCATCACGCCCAATCCAGTATGTCCGTTTTTCTCAAACCCGCGATAAGGCAGAAAATGCTGTCGGAAATCCATTTGCTGGGTGCGCGCGAACGGCGTCAGGGTCAGCGTGCCATCCGCGAATTCTCGCTCGAGACGCAAGGCCCCGCGGGCCGCCCAGGCATCGCGATAGGCGAGCGGGTCATCATTGGCTTTTGCAATGTCACGATCTTCGAACGCGTCTGGTCCTTGAATAAAGTCTGCCGTCTCTTGTTCCAGGTAAGACGCCGACGCCCAGGCCGTAACATTCCAACCGGCATAGACGGCTTCCGCGACGCCTGATCCTTTGAGCTGAAGCAGCCCGGTATTGTCGCGCCATCCAGTATCTTTCTGCACCGATACTGACGCCCGCCCGAGATAGCCTTGATCATAGATCAAGTCGCCCTTGTAACGCCCCGGGCTGCCATAAGACGCATTTGCTTGCCGCAAAGGATCGCCACTCGGATCGGCCAAGATGACGTTGATCAGCCCATGCACCGCGTTCGAGCCATATTTCGCTGAACCAGGCCCGCGCACGACTTCGATTGCTTTCGCGGTCTCATGGTGCGGCTCAAGCAGACTGTTTACGTTGCCGAAGGCAGGCGAGCGGGTCGGCACACCATTTTCCAGGATCAAAAAACTCCCCTGCCCGGCGCCGCCCGTCAGAACTGGCGAGCGGATGGCCAATAAGTGTTCCTGTCCAGAATTGGTGTGAATGTTCACGCCGGGCAGCGTGTTCAACACTTCGGCCGGATGATCTGCTGCTGCAGACTGAATGGTCTCAGCGTTGAGAATAGAGATCGCACCAGCGCTTTCCGGACTGCGATCACCATAAGTGGTAATCGTGGCCAGGACGCGATTGGTCTTTGCCGGACAGAAAGGCGAGCTGCCATCTGCGGGCAATCCGCGCGCCTCCAGACAGGCTGCGACGGCGTCAGCGACGTCCTTTTCAGCCTCTTCATAAGCAAATTGTGCGCTTGCCGTGGTCGCACATCCAAGCGCCACCATGCTGAGCAGGATCGTTCTGATCATGAAATTTGTTAGCTCCCGAAGAACAGGTTTGCAGGTAATGCCCCCACCACGGCCCCTGACACACAGGTGGCCAAAGTCCCGGCGACCAGGGTCTTCCAGGCCAGCTCAAGGAATGTTGTTCGCCGTTTGGGTTCGATAATGGACAAACCACCGATCAGGATCCCAATCGAGCCGAAATTCGCAAAGCCACAAATCGCGTGCGCAGTGATCATACTCGTCCGCGGCGACAGACCTTCGCCGCCCTCGCCCGCCAATTGCAGGAAGGCGACGAATTCGGTCAGCACGGTCTTGATGCCGATAAGTGATCCCGATTGCGCCGCTTCGGACATGGGGACGCCGACCATGTACATAATGGGCGCGAAGACCCAGCCAAGCAGAAGTTCGATGCTCAATGTCCGATCTCCGGCGACATCTTGAAGGATTCCAAAAGGCAGTAAGAGAATCTTGAACACCCATAGAACTACGAGGGCAATAATTTCGAAAATCCACTCAATGAAGCCGGGAATAACGGGAATATCGATGCTCTTCGCAGTTGCATATGGCGAAAAGCTAGACGCGGCTCCGGCCCATCCCAAAAATGCGTTCACCAAAAAAAGGAGAGCAAAGGCCGCAATAAGCATCGTGACAATATTGGCGAGAATTTTCAGGCCGTCAGAGGCACCAGTAGCGAAGGCGTCCATGGTGGATTCATATTCGAAGTCTGGCTCATGCGCGCGCATTTTTTCATCAATGGTCTCAGGAACCATTACTAGGGCCAATGCGATTGCAGCTGGTGCTGCGATCAAGGACGCGGCGAGCAATTGACCGAGCGCGTTCGGCAAGACGTCTCTCAAAAACACGCCATACAGGACCAGAACACTGCCTGCGACAGTGGCAAAACCGGCGACCATCAGGATAAAAATCTCTGAACGCGTCATGCCTTTCAGATAAGGTTTCACCAGCACCGGCGCTTCGGTCATGCCCATGAAAACATTGGCGGAAACTGCAAGAGAGGTCGCGCCGCCCAGCCCCATCAATCGCCGGAAAATGGTCGCAAATCCTTTGGTCACCCAGCGCAAGATATGCCAATGCCAAAGGATCGCGGATAAGGCCGCGACCACGATGATCAGCGGTAAAAGATGCACGGCAAATATCGGTCCCGGCTGACCAGACAATTCTTCCCAACCGGCTTGGGTGCCGAATGTCGGTCCAAATACGAACTGTGTTCCATAGGCTGTGGCGTCGATCAGGCTATCAACCACGATATTCGCGGCGAAGAGCGCTTCTCGGATAATCGGAATTCCGAACAGGATCAGGGCGAACGCGAATTGAATGGCCACTGCCCCGAGAACGATTTTCCACGGAAAGGCCTTTCGGTTCTCTGACAGACCCCAGGCAATTCCAAAAATCATCGCGATGCCTAGAAAGGCCCGCGCATTGTCCCAACCCCATTCCATCGGCAATTCCTCAGCTTTTCGTTTCCCGAACAAGACCTAGCCCGCTGAATGGCAGCGGGCTAGCCTCCTTGTCAGCAGACGGACTAACCGAGTTTGCAAATGCAGATTTTGTGACCATCCGGGTCACGAAAATAGGCACCATAGAAAGTTGGCATGCGCTGGCCTGGCTCGCCTTCGCTGGGCGCACCAAGCTCCATTGCCTTGGCATAGACCCGGTCGACGGTTTCGTTATCCGCCACACCGAGCGCTGGCATCACGCCATTGCCGCACGACGCAGACGCTTCATCATAAGGGCCACCAATCGCCAGCATCGGCTGACCCGGCTCAATCCCATAAAAATATAGACGGCCATTGTCGAAAAACCGCTTTGCGCCCATTTCGCCTAGAATGGCATCATAGAATTCCACGGCTTTTTCAGAATTGTTCGAGCCAAGCGTGACATAAGCGAGCATTGCATTCTCCTGCATTTAGATTTTGCTCTAGCCACCATGCACCTCCCCCTGTGACAAGAGGTAACGCAGCGTCGGTGCTTGACGTTTACGTCAGCGGATGGTGCAAGGCCTTCGCACTCGCACAATGAGTATAGGATTTAGGAGACACACTTATGTCTATTCGTTTTGATGATCGCGTCGCCATTGTAACTGGCGCTGGCGG
>JBCCDZ010000241.1:0-4975 GCA_039030525.1 Pseudomonadota bacterium
CTTCATCATTCTGCACTATAAAGCCACACAAAGAGACGATAGCGAGTTTTGGAATTATTGTCGCAACATGAGTGTCCCTGACTCTCTGACACAGAAAATGGTGCTGTTCGAGGAAGCCGGACGGATCTTCCGATACGAAGACGAATTATTTACCAGACCAAGTTGGGTGGCCGTAATGATGGGCCAGAATCTCATGCCCAAGACGGTTGATCCGATCGTTGACAGCTTAAACGAGCAAGAGATTGCGCGCAGTCTGGTGTCGATGCAAACAGCGATGAACAATGCTAGCCATCAAATGGAAACGCATGAATCATTCTTGAAAAAATACGCGTGGGCCAATGCACCCGCATAAGACAGGTAGGAAGCACTAGATGCAGGACCAGAATATCAGGGAAATCGTCATTGTGGGCGGCGGCACCGCCGGCTGGATGGCGGCGTCAGCTTTGTCGCTCTTATTGCGAAATCCGGACATTCGCATTCGCCTCGTCGAATCCGAGCAGATCGGTACCGTTGGTGTTGGCGAAGCAACAATCCCGCACATTCGCTATTTCAATCAGCTGCTTCAACTGAACGAGAATGACTTTTTGCGGAAGACCAATGCGACGTTCAAAGTCGGCATCGAATTCGTGAACTGGGGTCAAATCGGTGAGCGCTATTTCCACTCATTTAGTCCTTATGGCGTCAATATGGATGGGATTCATTTCCACCATTTCTGGCTTCGACATGCGCAGAAAGAGGGCGTTCCGCCGATTGACGATTACAATTTGCATTGCCTGGGATCTAAAGCGAGCAAGTTCACCCATCCAAAGCCTGAATTGCGCGGCTCTCCGTTAAGCTCGATCGAATACGCTTTCCAGTTCGATGCCTCGCTATATGCGAAATATATGCGCGGTGTTGCTGAGTCGCGCGGCGTTCAACGCGTCGAGGGGAAAGTGGTCAGCGTCAATCAACGTCCAGAGGATGGCTTCGTTGATTGCGTCATGCTGGAATCTGGCGAAACCATTGAAGGTGAACTGTTTATCGATTGTTCGGGCTTTCGAGGATTGCTGATCGAGCAGACGCTGGAAACCGGTTATGATGACTGGTCGCATTACTTGCCCGTGAACCGCGCCGTGGCGCAGGGCTGCGAGCCGAATGGACCACCAATTCCCTACACACGCGCGACCGCACACAAAGCCGGGTGGCAGTGGCGCATTCCGTTGCAGAACCGTATTGGCAACGGCCACGTCTATTGCAGCGACCATATCAGCGATGATGAAGCCTATGCGCAGCTAGCATCCGGCCTTGACGGCGCGCCGCTAAAGGAGCCGAAATTTCTGCGCTTCATGACCGGCATCCGCAAAAAGACCTGGAATAAGAATGTCGTCGCACTGGGACTTTCCGCCGGCTTTCTGGAGCCGCTGGAATCAACCTCGATCCATCTCATTCAGACCGCTGTTGCGCGCTTGATGACGAACTTCCCCGACAAGCTCTTCAATCAAAGCGACATTGACTATTACAATCACAAAACGCTGCTCGAATTCGAGCAGGTGCGAGACTTCCTTATCCTGCATTATTACGCCACTCAGCGGACTGACAGTCCGTTCTGGAATTACGTCCGGACGATGGAAATACCGGACACCCTTCGACAGCGCATCGACATCTATATGGAGAATGGGCGACTGTATCGCGATAATAATGAATTATTCAGTGAAAACAGTTGGTTCGCTGTCTTTGAGGGGCAGAATTTACGCCCGAAACGCTATCATCCTGTCATCGATCATATGACCGATGAGGCCCTGGATCGCCGCATGGCTGAAGTCAGACGCACCATGTACAAATGCCTTGATGCCTTCGAAGATCATCAATCCTACCTTCACAAGTTGTGTGAAAGCGGGTAATGTTCGCTCGGGAGTTGAGGTATAAAAACTAATAAGAAAAGGCATTCACATGCGTAAACTTTCAAATCGTTTCCTCTCTATATTTGCTTTGGCCACTGCCATGAGCCTGAGCGCGCCAGTCGGACTGGCGCAAGAAGCAGGCGAAGACGCCGAAGGCGATGAACGGGTTCTTGATACTGTCGAAGTGCAAGGCGTTCAGAATGATGCAGCCATGGCAGCATTTCGAGCCGGGGATTATCAAACCGCCGAAGTCGAGTTTCTCGACAATGCAATGTGCGCGCTCCGCCGCGAACGGCAGGTGGTGAATTCGGTTGAAGGCGCCCAGATCAATTCACTTCGTGCTGAAACCTTCACTAATGCCGCGGGTGTCGACTCAGGTGCCTCATCGCAGGGTGGAACTGCGGGCGGGGGACAAAACACGCCGGCCGGTGTCGCCGCGACAGACGGAATTGCAGCTCGCAATATCCAGAATACTTATGATCGAACCTGCGAAGCGCGTGGACGGCAATTGTATTTTGCCGGTCTGTCACAAATTCAGCTTGGCAAAACCAATGAGGCATTGCGAAGCTTTGAGCGTGCAACGGCATCGAGCAAGGTTCTCTATGACGCGCATTACAAGATCGGCTTGATCAAATTGCTGACGGGTGACACGCAGACTGCAGAACGGCAGTTGAATAAGATTGAAGGCATTCTTGAGCGTTGTCGCAATTGCGACGAAGACGAGAAGCAAGAAATCGTCATGCGTCGAGATCATCTTGCCAAGGCGATTAGCGGCGAAGTCACTCTGCAATAATAGGCAGATTGCCTCTAGCAAAAGGCACAATTTTTCTCCTAAAGTTAGCGCATCTCCAATCAGGGGATAGCCATGCTCAGTGAGTTATGGTAGCGCTAACATTTAGGGCTGCTCAAGCATTACCGTTCGGCACGCTTTGATAAAGACAGCCAAAAAATACCGGGGACTGGGACCCGGAGATTATGGGAGGAGAGAAGAATGAAGTCTCTTAAATTGTGTGCTGCTGGCGGAACGCTGGCGCTCGCCTTGATTGTATCACCAATGGCTTTGGCTGATCCTGCGTTCGAAGTTGCGCCGGTCAATCAGTCCTCGTTACCGGGACAGCTTTTGCACAATCCAATGGCGATTAAGTGGAATCCAGAAGGCGGCAATAAGAGCGTCTCAATTGTCGATTCTGAAGGCGTTCCTGGATCGCAAGCCATCTCGTTCAAGGTTCGAAAGAAAAGCAAGAAGCCTTGGGACATTCGCATGCGTGCACCGTTTGATCGGGATGTCGCAGCTGGGGATGAAGTCGATATCTTTTTCTGGGCGCGGGCGTCTAAGACCCCGCGCAAAAAAGATGCAGGGCATATCAATGTCGCGATTGGTCGAAACGAAGAGCCGTATGACACAATTGTCAGTCAGGAAATTCGTCCGACCACGGAATGGAAGATGTACCGGGTCTCCGGCACGGCAGAACGCAATTTTCCAACCAGTGAATCAGATATGGGGTTCAATTTTGGTTATGCGAAACAGACCATCGAACTTGGTCCGTTCTTTGCCGTTTCGCGTCCAGCGAGCGCTGAATAGCGCTTAATCTCGATCGCTCTGAATTAAAGGCGTTTCAAATGTATCTTGGTATCGATATTGGAACGTCAGGGGTCAAAGCCATCCTTATGGACTCGGCAGGAGATGTTGTTGCGCAAGCGACGGCGTCCCTGCCGATTTCACGTCCGCAACCGCTTTGGTCCGAACAGGACCCACAAGACTGGTGGATGGCCACCACGGTTGCTGTCGGTCGATTGCCGCAATCGCTTCGGAGCGGCGTTCAAGCGATTGGATTGGCGGGGCAGATGCATGGGGCGACGCTGCTCGATGCTTCAGACCGGCCGATCCGACCAGCAATCTTGTGGAATGATGGACGCAGCGCAGAGGCCTGCAAAGCGTTGGAACGAGATGTGCCCGACCTGCATCAGGTGACAGGCAATCTCGCTATGCCAGGTTTCACCGCACCAAAGCTTTGCTGGGTGCGGGACCACGAACCAGAATCATTCGCCAAGATTGCGAAAGTGCTTTTGCCGAAAGACTATGTTCGTCTGCTGATGACCGGCGACTATGCCAGCGATCTTTCGGATTCAGCGGGCACGCTTTGGTTGGATGTCGAAAAACGCGATTGGTCGGATACTGTTCTGGCTGCAACAGGCTTGTCGCGCGACCATATGCCGACCCTCCATGAAGGCAGTGAAGTAGCTGGAACGTTGCTTTCAAGTGTGGCCAATGATTGGGGCGTACCGATCAATACGCCGGTGATTGCGGGAGGCGGGGACAATGCCGCGGGTGCCGTCGGAGTCGGTGTGTTCGGAACCGGCGATGCGTTTCTATCCTTAGGCACCTCTGGCGTCTTGTTTGCGGGCGATGCGTCTTATCGGCCGAATGCCGCCAGCGGTGTGCACACATTCTGTCATGCCTTGCCCGGTCTATGGCATCAAATGGCGGTCATGTTGTCCGCAGCAAGTTGTGTCGATTGGGCCGCCAGTCTGGTCGGTGTGCCAGATGCTGGCGCATTGATTGCGCAAACCGAACAAGCGGATCTTTTTGGGCAGTCTAAGACTCTTTTCCTGCCATATTTGTCGGGTGAGCGGACACCGCACAATAATCCTTATGCGACGGGAGCCTTCTTCGGGCTGAACCATGATAGCGGCGGCGCCGAAATCGGACAGGCGGTTATGGAAGGCGTTGCGCTCGGCTTTGCCGACGGCCTGGATGTCCTGGGCGCCAATTCAGAAATCAACGCGATCAGCGTCATCGGCGGCGGCTCGAGATCGGCTTATTGGGGGCGCATCCTTGCCGCCGCGCTGAACCGCCCGCTGGTATACCGCAACAACGCGGATGTCGGGCCTGCACTCGGCGCCGCTCGTCTCGCGCAGATGGGCGCAAACGGTCAGTCACGCCCAGCTTTCGAGGCCCCCGATATTGACCACGCGATCGAGCCGAAACCAGACGACGTTACCTTTATGGCTGATCAGCTCCAACGCTATCGCAAATTATATCAATCCACTCAGGACCTACTTTAGAGGACGCACGACATGTTTGACGCACCAAG
>JBCCDZ010000242.1:0-4844 GCA_039030525.1 Pseudomonadota bacterium
GTCGATGCCCAAACCTGACAATTGTCCAATGTGCGGCGCCAAGGATTCGCTGATGGGCGTCGGCCCTGGCGTCGAACGCGTTGCCGAAGAGGTGCGCGTGCTTTTACCGGACGCAACGGTGGAGATTTTCTCGTCCGACACCGCGATGGGCGGCGAGGCGACACGCGGGATTGTTGAACGCATGGCCGAAGGTGAGATCGATGTCCTGGTCGGGACGCAGATCGTAGCGAAGGGACATAATTTCCCGAACCTCACTTTAGTTGGCGTCGTCGACGCCGATAGCGGTTTGCAAGGCGGAGATTTGCGGGCGGGTGAACGAACTTATCAATTGCTCAGCCAAGTCGCAGGACGCGCCGGCCGGGCTGAACGCCCTGGGCGGGCCATGATCCAGACCTATCAACCGGATAATCCCGCGATGCAGGCGCTTGCAGCCGGCGATCGCGATGGTTTCCTGAAAATTGAGCGCGATGTTCGCGAAGAGCTGACTCTTCCACCGTTTGGAAGGATGGCAGCGCTTGTGCTGTCAGCGCCAGATCCGGCCATGGCGAAAGAGATTGGTCTTTTGGCCGGGCAGAAGGCCCCGCACGGTGATGGCGTCACGGTCTATGGCCCAGCGCCCGCCCCGATCAGTGTTCTGCGCGGGCGACACCGCTTGCGCTTCCTGATCACCGCCCCGCGCGAGGTCGACCTGTCAGCGTATATGGCCGCCTGGATGAAGGACCTGAAACTGCCAAATGCGGCTCGTGTTGCCGTAGATATCGATCCTTATTCGTTTTTGTGAGATCGCAGGCTTCGGGTTATGCGCCAGAGGAAGACGCTCGTATAGAAAAGTGCGAACCCGCTAATCAACGTCAAAAGCAAAAATATTACGCCGATGAAGATTATCGACAACGGACTGTTCTCATCGATTTCGCTGAGGCGGGGGGAAGACGCGAGTCCAAATATGAATATTGGAAATACGCTAATTAACAGCGCTACCGCGACAAAGCTGAATCTCCACCATCCGGTTGCTCCGCCACTGGGCGTAAAAACAACATGACCCCGCATTTTTCGCTGCACGCTTCGAACCGGTTCGCCAGAATTCGCGCCGACTTTGCGGCCGCGCTTTCGGCGACGCAAAATATAAGCAATGGATTGTCGGCGTTTCTTTTCATCCGGGGACATGTTCTCAATAGATAAGAAGCCGAACAGCTGTTTTCACCCTCATCAGGGTGACTTTTAGGGCGACATTCTCTAGGTCCGTCGAACATTAGCCATATCATGAGTCCCCACTTACATGTTTCAGCGTCTAGCGATTCCTGACCTCATACTCGTCACGCCGAAGCGGCACGGTGATGCACGGGGCTATTTCAGTGAAACCTATCGCGAGCGTGATTATGCTGCGGCCGGAATTGCCGGACCGTTTGTGCAGGACAATCAAGCCTTCTCACAACAAGCTGGCATTCTGCGCGGTTTGCATTTTCAAGTCCCGCCGACCGCACAGGCAAAGCTGGTCAGCTGTGCGCAGGGCGCGATTTTTGATGTCGCGGTCGACCTCCGCCCCGATTCGGCGACGTATGGTCAATATGCCAGCACCGAGCTTTCCGCCGAGAATGGACAGCAATTATTTGTACCGGAGGGTTTTGCGCATGGCTATTTCACGCTCACTGATCATTGTCTGGTTCAATACAAAGTGACCGCCTATTACAGCCCCGATGATGAGCGCGGATTGGCCTGGGACGATCCTGCAATTGGCATTGACTGGCCGATATCGGAATTGACGCCATCCCTGTCCGCGAAAGACACTGCCCTGCCGAAGCTGAAAGACCTTGAGCCGATGCTGCAAGGGTTTGGACAATAGCGACGCTATGAAACTCCTTTGCTTCGGAAATTCTGGACAAGTGGCCATGGCCCTCGCAGAACGTGCCGCCATGCACACTGTAGAATGCGTTTGCATTGGGCGACCACAGGTCGACTTGCGCGAACCCGACAGCCTTCTCGAAGCGATCGACTCAAATACACCCGATCTGGTGGTCAATGCTGGCGCGTACACTGCGGTCGATGCCGCCGAAACCGACAGGGACACTGCCTTCTTGATCAATGCGGAGGGTGCACGATCTCTAGCAAAGGCCTGCGCGCAACATAGCGTGCCGCTCATCCATCTCTCGACCGACTATGTGTTCGACGGCTTCGCCGACCGTGCCTATCGCGAAACGGATGTCCTCGCGCCGCTCAATGTCTATGGCGCATCAAAGCTCGCCGGGGAAATCGCTGTCCGCGAAGAGCTGACAGAGCACATCATTTTACGCAGCAGCTGGGTGGTCAGTCCGTTCGGCAAGAATTTTATCAAGACCATGCTGCGCCTCGCAGAAGACCGCGATATAGCGTCGGTTGTCGATGACCAGGTTGGCAGCCCGACGGGCGCGCTGGATATCGCCGATACGATTTTCCAAATCGCCTCCGTGATCACAAGCACGTCGAAAACTGATCTGTTTGGCACCTATCACTATTGCGGGCGCGGATATGGCAGCTGGGCGGATGTCGCTGAACTCGTATTCCGAATTTCTCAAAACCGTAAGAACAGCAAGATTGTGTTGAAGCGTATCCCCAGTTCGGAGTATCCGACGCCGGCAAAGCGCCCGTTCAATTCGCGGCTGGAGACAACCAAGATAGAACGCGTGTTTAACGTGACACCGTCTGAATGGACCGCAAGTGTGACGCGGACGGTGAATCGATTGATCGACGAGGGATTATAGTTCGCTGAAAGGGATCATTCTTGCTGGCGGGCGCGGTACGCGTCTGTATCCGATTACACGCGGCATCTCGAAGCAATTATTCCCGGTCTATGACAAGCCGATGATCTATCATCCGATTACGACGCTGATGCTGGCCGGCGTTACCGGTTTTCTGATCATTTCCACCTCGCAAGCCTTACCGCTGTTCAAAGAGCTGCTTGGCAATGGTGAGAATTGGGGTGTGCAATTCCAGTACGCGACGCAAAGCGAGCCGCGCGGCCTGGCAGATGCGTTCCTGATTGGCGAGGATTTTATTGGCAATGATCCATGCGCGCTGGCCTCGGCGAGCAACTGCAAGCGATCAATCTCGCCAATACCGGCGCGACAATTTTTGGCTATACAGTCGCCGAGCCCTCGAGCTTCGGCATTGTCGAGCAAACCGCAAATGGCGAAATTCTCTCAATTGAAGAAAAGCCAAAGGCACCGAAGAGCAATCTCGCTGTCACTGGGCTGTACTTCTACAACAACGATGTTGTTTCCATCGCCAAGAGCGTGGAACCGTCAAGGCGGGGCGAAATCGAGATTACCAGCATCAATCGCGAATACCTCAATCGCGGCGAACTTGAGCGGAACGTTCTGCCGAGAGGTACAGCCTGGCTCGATGCCGGGACGTTGGATAGCCTGTTGCAAGCGGCCGAATATGTAAACGCCGTAGAGAAACGAACCGGCAGCAAAATTGCCTGCCCGGAAGAGGTGGCTTGGTATATCGGACTGATCGACGACGCGCAGATCTTGAAACTCGCCGCCGATCACCCGAATGAATAGGGTGCGTATTTGAAACGCCTGATCAGCTAACTCACTTTGCTTTCATCGCAGCTGCAATTTCGGGTCGCGCTTCGGCTGTCGCGAGATATTGCGGCGCGACGCGCATCTGGCTCGCTTGCTCATAGGCATAGCCCCAAGACAGCACGTTCGCATCAGCGTCTTTGCCACTCATGATCGAGAAACCAATCGGAATGCCATGCACTTCGCCCATCGGCACTGTGATGTGTGGATAGCCTGCTATCGCAGCAAGATATCCGGCACCGGCCCAAGCGGGCCAAGTATCGCCATTGACCGGATCAACCCGTGGGCTCAACGGTCCAGAGGGCGAGACCAACATTTGGACGTCATAATCCGCCAGCAATTTATCAATACCGTTGGTGCGCGATGCGGTCTGAACGGTATCTCGCGCGGCGGTATAATCCTCATCCGTGATCGGACCCTTTTCTTCAGACGCAACAAAAATGCTCTGATCAAACAGAGCAAGTTCAATCTCAGCATTGGCTTCGTTGAAGGCGATCAGATCCGCGAGCGTGCGCGTGGATACGACGTCGGGTGTGCTGGCGAGGTATTCGTTCAGTGCGTGCTTGAATTCATATTGCAGAACACTCAGCGCATCGCCCCAGAAATTCTCTGCATCGGGCGAAAACTCTTCAATGTCGACAAGCTCCGCGCCTTGCGCTTCCAATACAGCGAGGGCGGCATCAAAGCGCGCAAGAATGTCTGCATTCGAGCCTTGCGAGAACCGCAACACGCCAACCCGGGCGCCGGACAGGCTGGCCGCATCAAGCGCTGAAACATAATCGGTCTTGGCGTCGCCGGTTGCCATCGCATTCAGCATCATTGCCGCGCCTTTGACAGACTTGGTCATCGGACCGGCCGTGTCCTGGGAGGACGAAATCGGTACGATATAATCCTGCGCAACCAGCCCAACCGTCGGCTTGAACCCTACAATGCCATTCACATTGGACGGACAAATGACGGATCCATTCGTCTCCGTCCCGACCGTCCCGGCCGCCAGCGATGCGGCCGCAGCCGCGCCTGACCCCGAACTCGACCCACACGGATTGCGATCCAGCATATGCGGATTACGCACCTGACCGCCAAGCGCGGACCACCCGCTCATCGAATCATTCGATCTGAAATTCGCCCATTGGCTGAGATTCGTCTTACCGAGAATGATCGCGCCTTGTGCGCGAAGGCCCGCAACAAGCGGACTGTCGCGGCCTGTAACATTGTCCTTCAGCGCCAAGGCCCCTGCCGTGGTCGCCATCGGATCGAGCGACTCGATATTGTCCTTGAGCAGAA
>JBCCDZ010000243.1:0-4836 GCA_039030525.1 Pseudomonadota bacterium
CATGAACCACGTGCGCTCATCGGCCAGCAGGTTTTGCGTGAACGCGGTGCCAAGCTCGGCCAGCCTGCCCTTGATGGCCTTCATGCGCGCCTCTGCATCCCCTTCGAGCGAGGCCCCTGTTGACCTCTCATTAACCTTAGAGGCACAATATGTTGTGTGAGGGCTGATTTGAAATACCGTATATGGCGGTTTTCTGATTCATTCCTATATGTGATGGGCCTTTTGCAAGGGGTAAGACGACATGGCAGGCACCAACGAAGCAACACTCGCGAAAGCGGTTAACAAAGAGGCCGCGCAATCCGGCGCCCCTGCTTTGCGAGTCGTGCCGAGCGTAGAAATAGATCGGTCACGCGATTCGCTTTTGACCGAGTTCGGCAAAGTGACGTTGGAAGACCGCTATTTGCTGCCCGGCGAATCTTATCAGGACATGTTCGCGCGTGTCTCAGAAGCGTTTGCAGATGATGCCGATCATGCTCAGCGTCTCTACGACTATATGTCGAAGCTCTGGTTCATGCCGGCGACCCCGGTGCTGTCAAATGGCGGCGCTGATCGCGGCCTGCCAATCTCCTGCTTCCTGAATCAGGTTGGCGACAGTCTTGATGACATTGTTGGCACCTGGACCGAGAATGTCTGGCTCGCCTCGAATGGCGGCGGCATCGGTACTTATTGGGGCAATGTACGGTCGATCGGTGAGAAGGTTGGCAATAGCGGCCAGACCAGCGGCATCATCCCGTTCATCCGCGTTATGGATTCCCTGACTCTGGCGATTAGCCAGGGCTCACTTCGTCGCGGTTCAGCGGCCTGTTATCTCGATGTACATCACCCGGAAATCGAGGAGTTCCTGGAAGTGCGGAAGCCGTCTGGCGACTTCAACCGGAAATCATTGAACCTGCACCATGGCATCAATATCACGGACGCTTTCATGGAAGCGGTGAAGAATGATGATGAGTTCGATCTGCTTTCGCCAAAATCCGGTGAGCCGCTGCGCAAAGTGAATGCGCGCAAGATCTGGCAGAAAATTCTTGAGCTTCGCATTCAGACTGGCGAGCCTTATCTCTTGTTCACGGACACAGTGAACAACGCGATGCCAGCGCACCAGCGTCAGCTCGGCCTGAAAGTGACGCAGTCAAATCTGTGCTCTGAGATCACTCTGCCAACCGGCATCGACCATAATGGCGAAGATCGCACCGCGGTTTGCTGCTTGTCATCCGTGAACGCTGAGAAGTTCATGGAATGGAGTAAGCACGAGACCTTCCTGGAAGATGTTTACCGCTTCCTCGATAATGTGTTGCAGGACTTTATCGATCGGGCGCCACCAGAAATGGCCCGTGCGGTCTATTCGGCCAAGCGCGAGCGCTCTGTCGGCCTCGGACTGATGGGCTATCACTCATTCCTGCAATCGCTGAACCTGCCAATGGAAAGCGCGATGGCGAAGGTCTGGAACGAGAAAATGTTCAAGCACATTCGCCAAGGCGCCGATGCCGCGTCTGTGAAGCTGGCGAAAGAACGCGGCGCCTGCGAAGACGCCGCCGAAGCCGGCATGATGGCGCGCTTCAGCCACAAAATGGCGGTCGCACCAACGGCATCGATCTCGATCATTTGCGGTGGCACAAGCGCTGGCATCGAGCCGATCCCGGCCAATGTCTACACGCACAAGACCCTGTCCGGCTCGTTCACGGTCAAGAATAAGCATCTCGAGCGGGTGCTCGAAGACAAAGGCCAGAACACGGATGAGATCTGGACCTCAATTCTCGAGCATGAAGGCTCAGTGCAGCATCTGGATTGCCTGGATGAGCATGAAAAGTCGACCTTCAAGACCGCGTTCGAAATCGATCAGCGCTGGATCATTGAACACGCCGCGGATCGTACACCTTATATCTGCCAGGCACAGTCGCTGAACGTCTTCCTGCCAGCCGACATCAACAAGTGGGACCTGCATATGCTGCACTGGACGGCTTGGGAGAAGGGTGTGAAATCGCTGTATTATTGCCGTTCGAAATCGGTTCAGCGCGCGAGCTTTGCGGGTGCTGAAGAGAAAGAGGCGAGCCTGGCTGGAATGGAAGTTCCAAATACTGATTATGACGAATGTCTTGCCTGTCAATAATCGATAGGCCTCATTGAAAACCAGAAAGCCCCGCCATCCAGGCGGGGCTTTTTCTTTTCGAAGTATAGGCGGCCGCCTGCCCAATTTATGGTAAATAAAACGCTAACACACGGTCAAAGTGTGTTTGCGATGCGACACAGAGACAACAAAACGCGCAAAATCAATGAAAGATGAAAAAAAATCTAGCATCGATTAACTGAGTTTCACGAGCCTTCTTGGCGCTGTGACCCTAAGAAATACGGGCATATTCACATTTTTGTGATCTCGAAATGATTAATGTCGAGGGCCCTGAGCGGATTCGCCTGCCAGAATCGTTCATGTTAGGGTAACGATCATAAGTCAGTTTCGGGGGACGGAACGGAGCTGACATGATGAAAGGCGTGGGATCGATGATTGTTGCAAGTGCATCAATACTAGCCGCGATGGCATGTCAGACCTGTGTACACGCGCAAGAAAGCGTGGGTCCGCAGATTGACAATGCCACGATTATCGCAGCCAGCCGCTCTCTGGGCGAGCACTCGCGCACGCGTGTTAATCTGGTCTATTCCGGCTCGTTCTCGCAAACCGAAACGACTCGGCATTTCGGCTTTCAGGTCCCTAACGATACGGACCTGGATTTTGGCATTGATTCAGCCAATCTGATGACCAGTCGCCGGCTATTTTCCAGTGCGATCATGACGGATGTTGCGGCTGACCGAACCGGCGCCAATCTGTCGCCTGTGCCGCGCGAGCAACGGCGCCTGACGGCTGAAATTGCGTTTTCCGCGTCGTCGGAACAAACCGGCCTCGGCTTTGATGTCGGCATTGCCCCGCGTGTACAATTAACCCGCGATGGGCCATTTGCGTCTCGCCGCTTCGGGGGTGAAGTTCGCATCGGTCAGAATTTTGATAAGCGCGGAGAAGATCCGAGCTCCAGCTGGTACCTGTTCGCGGGTGCGGATGGCGAAGCTCTTGTCTGGGAACCGGATCAGCGCGGTGCCGTCTCCGCTGGCAGCATGGCGCTGCGCGACAAGGTGACCGTTGGTGATGTTCAGGCAGGCCTGTCCATACAACGTGGCCTCGGCCAGCTCTCGTTCAGCTATATTCGGCGCGAGGTCGAGTATCGCGAGCGCAATCTTGGCGCCAGTGAGAATGAAGACTTTGCAGGGGTGACGTTCACGATTAAGCGCTAGGCGCATGGTTGCTCAATCTGTTTTCAGAGCCGCCCTTCTGGCGGCTTTTTTTGTATCTCCGGCTCTGGCGCAAAGCACGGATGCGACGGAAGAGGCCTCCCATAAAGCAGTCGGGGTGTGGTCTCTCACATCCGAAAACGATCTGTTTGGGGGCACCGATCGCAATTACTCTAATGGATTACGACTGGAGCGCGTGCGGCCTGCCAATCGGATCACGCCCGGTCTGAACTGGATCGCGAATCGCATTCCGATATTGGATCTCGACCGCACAGAGCTGCGCCAGGGGTTTGCCCTTTCGCATACAATTTTCACGCCTGAAGACATTGAAGCAGACCTTCCGGACCCGACCGACCGGCCTTACGCCGCCTGGCTATATGCCTCCGGCACTGTCGTCGGCACGACCCGACTCGGGCCGCGCCAAACGGTACAGGATGTTTTGCAGGTCAACCTCGGAATTGTCGGGCCATCTGCTGGCGGCGAGTTCGTGCAAGAAAATTGGCATGATTTGCTGCAAGCTATTGAACCACGGGGGTGGGACTCGCAGCTCAAGGACGAGCTTGGCGTGGAAATCACGGCGCAGCGCATGTGGCAGTTTGAAGGTCCGGATTTGCCGTTCAATCTCGAGACAGATTACGCGCTACATGGCGGCGCCAGCTTGGGCAATGTCCGGACCTATGCCAGCGCCGGCGGCCTGGCGCGATTGGGGTGGGACTTGTCTTCTGATTTCGGTCCGCCACGGATTCGCCCGGCCCTGGCTGGGGCCGGAGTGTTCAAACCCGGGCAACGTTTTGGCGGTTATGTCTTTGCCGGTATCGAGGGGCGCGCGGTTGCGCGCGACATGTTTCTAGATGGCAACCTGTTTCGCGACAGCGCCCGCGTTCAGGATCGACGCGATTTTGGCGGCGATTTGCAACTCGGTTTTGCGCTCCATCAAGGTGACGTCCAACTCGCTTTCACCTACGTACACCGAAGCGAAGCATTCGTCGCTCAATCGGGTCCACAGCGATTTGGGGCCGTATCCGTTTCGATTGCGCGTTAGTGCGATCCAACGGCGCGGCCTGGTTCTGACGGCACCGCCGGCGCTGACCGTTTCCAAAAAGGCTCCCCATTGAGGAGGAATTTGAGAACACCGATCTGGGCGACGCCCCAGGCTGCGATAAAGCTCAAAACATAAGTCAGCAGGATCACGATCAGGAATTCCAGGCTCGGGTCGAATGACACCGAAACGAAAGAAAGCGCTAAGGCGTTCGAAATCGGATAATGCAGCAGATAGACCGAGTAAGAATAAGACGAAATCCGCTTCACCATCGGGCTTGGCTTATTGATCTTGTCTGCCAAATATCCAAACAGGAAGAGCGCAATTCAGGTGCCCAGGGCGGGTCCAATCAGTTTGCGGGCCAGCCGCCATTCTTCAAACTGAACACCGGCTGCCTTCACATAAACGGCAAACCCAAGCGCAAGCAGGACGGTCCGCACAGGGGTGACTTTGAACATCACGGTTCTGAGATCCGCGCTGACGCCGAGGAGCAGGCCCAACATGAACATCGGGAAATAGCCAAG
>JBCCDZ010000244.1:0-4797 GCA_039030525.1 Pseudomonadota bacterium
AAAGTCGTGCATCACGCCAAATCAGGTCACCATCATCAATCACTTGCGCCATCGGCACAGGCTGCTGCGTTGTCGGGCTTAGAATCTGGATGGAGACCAGATCCCAGGTTCCGGTTCGCTCATTCGCCGGGGCGCGCGAGATGATCGGGATCAGCGTGTCGCCGTCGCGATAAACGCCGCGTTGTAAGCCACTGAAATTCTCAGCCAGCGCGTCCGCCATATCTTTTCGGGTAATTCCAACACGTTCGCCCTTATTCTGTGAATAGACTGGCTGAAACACTGGCACTGGGCGGCGCCAATCGTCTTTGATCAAAACAGCTTTCGGATCGGCCGCCATAATTGTTTTGGCCTGATTGACCAAATCCCGGAGAATAGCTGGATCCGGTCCTGAGAATGTTGCTTCGATTTTAGAGCCTCCGCCCGGACCAAGTCTGAACTTCCAGACCTTGGCCTGAGCGTCGGGGAAATTCGCATCAGCATAGGCCTGCACTTCAGCGATCAGATCATCATTCAATCGATAGTCCGACGTTTTCACCAATAGCTGGCCATAAGCCGAATTATCGGATCCGACTTCATAGGTCAGCATGTATCGGAGCGTTCCCCCGCCGACGCTGGTGTGAATATGCTCAACTCCCTCAACGCCGCGCATATGCTCTTCAAGGGCCATCATGTCGGCTCGGGTCCGTTCGATGTCTGTCCCCTCTGGCAGGAAATAGTCGACGACAATCTGTGGTGAAGTTGAGGCCGGGAAGAAACCGGACTGCACGAACCGGAACCCCCAAATCGCCAGCGCGAACACAGCGGCGGTCGCGATCAGAGAGAGTGCCTTTTGCGCGAGCACGGCGCGGATCAGACTCTTATACCAGCTCATAAACCGCCCATCTGGCGCGTCTTGTATCTCTGCTGTTTGGCTGGATTCTGGAAATGCCCAGTAACAGAATAGCGGCGTAAGGGTGAAGGCGAGAACCCAACTGAGCCCCAGCGCAATCAGGACGACCCAGAACAGTGAGTTGGTAAACTCTGCTGTATCGCCAGGTGCAAAGCCGATCGGCGCGAAGGCGATAATGCCGACCAGCGTGCCGCCTAGAAGAGGTTTGAGATTCTTCTGCGTGACTTCAATTGCGACATCAATTTTCTTGCGGCCTTTCTGGATGCCTACCAGGATACCATCTGTGATCACGACGCCATTATCGACCAGCATGCCGAGCGAGATGACCAGAGCGCCGAGCGATATGCGATGCATCGGGATGCCAGCGACCCACATGATCAAAAGCGTGGCCGCCATAGTGAGAAGCACTGTTGCCCCCATCACAATGCCAGATCGAAAGCCCATAAAGACAAGCAGCGTGACGAATACAATCGCGAGCGCGGTGACCACGTTCCAGGCGAACGCGGCGATCGACTCATCCACCACTTTGCCTTGATGGTAATACTCATGCAGCTCCATGCCGCCGGGCCGAAGCGACTCAAGCGATTGCAGTTTGGCATCGACCGCTTCACCCATTTTAACAACATTGACGCCCGACAGGTTCGAGATGCCAATGCCGAGCGCTGGCTGACCATCATAACGAAGATACAAAGGCACCGGATCGCGATAGCCTCGCGTCACATTGGCGATATCTCCCAATCGGGCGATGCCGCCCGTTCTTTGGTCACCGATATAGACCGCATTGATCGCATCTACGGATGTGATCTCTCCCGTCGGATGAACGTCCAGTCGTTCGTCGCCGATCAGTACTTCACCGGCACTGGCAACGGTGTTTTGTTGCGACAGCGTGTCATAAACCTGGTTGAGAGATACCCCTAAAGAGGCGGCGCGATCGCGCGCAATCTCAACATATATGACCTCTTCTTGCTCGCCGACGATTCCAACCTTTGCGACGCCATCAACGAGCAATAAGTCTCGTCGCAGCTCTTTGGCATAATCGTATAGGTCTGTTGGCGTGTAACCGTCGCCCGTGAGCATGTAATAGATGCCATAGACATCGCCGAAATCGTCATTCACAATCGGTGTGCTGGCCCCGGGTGGCAGCTCGCGTTCCGAGTCGGCAATCTTGTTTCGCACTTTCGTCCAGACCAACTGCAAATCCGATTTGGTCGTGGAATCCTCGTAGCGAATTTCCACGCTGATATCAGACAGACCGGCGGATGAGACAGAGCTGACCGATTTCACTTCCGGCAGTTGCTGCAAAGCCGTTTCGAGCGGTTCAGTGACTTCATTCATCACCTCCTCCGGAGACGCGCCGGGATATTGCGTGATGACTTTGGCGACGCGAATGGTGAATTCCGGGTCTTCGAACCGCGCCATATTATTGAACGCCATCCACCCGCCAACGAGCGCAATAATCATCGCAATGCTACACAGCATCGGGTTGCGGATGGACCACTCGGCGATATTCATAACCGCCTCCTTATCGTGGCTGCCACGGACGAACCGTCATGCCGTCATTGAAGAAGGTCACGCCTGCTGCGATGACCGTTTCTCCACCTGCAAGACCTTCGATGATCGTCACGTTCTCACCGCCTTCAGCGCTGACCGTGACAGGCTGTTTGGAGATCTTGAAGCTTTCAGGGTCAACCAGCCAAACAAAGGTCTGGTTCCCTTCGGACAGAATGGCGGAGAGCGGCACAGCAATGCCTTGCGGAAACATGTCAGTGGCGGCGCTGAAATCCAACGTGGTCTCTACCGTCGCGGTCATACCCGGCAATGTGAAAAGCTCTTCGGGCGGTGTGAAGGAGAAGCTGACTTCATACGTCTGCGTTTCAGGGTCGGCGGTGCCCGCTGCCTCTCGAAACGCGGCTTGAATGGGTTGATCAGGCGCAGAGTCCAATTGCACTTTGACGTCGACAGGGTTCAATTGCGGGATCCGCGCGACAATCGTCCCTGGCATGTTGACGACTGCTTCAACTTCCTGGGTCTGAATGGTTGCAACCGCCTCTTTGGCTTGCACATTCTGGAACCGCCGCGCGGACACTTGCGATATTGATCCGCTGAACGGTGCCCGCAGAACCGTGTCACCCAGGCCTTTTTTTGCATTATCCAGGGCCGCAGCAGCGACATCTCGTGTGGTTCGACGTGTTTCGAGCACGCTGCGTGAAATCGCGTCTTCCGCGACCAGTCGTTCAGCCCGCTCAAATTCCGCTGTGGCGTTATCAAACTCTGCTTGCGCTTGCGCGACCTGGTTTTGAGTGTTGCGATTGTCGAGCCGGGCAATGACGTCGCCGCGTTCGACCACCTGCCCCTCTAATACATTCAGTTCGCGAATCTCTCCCGCCACCTGGAATGTCAATTCTGCTGATTCAATCGCGCGAATAGCTGCCGGGAACGACAAGTTTCGCTGGCTCGAGGCTTGTGATGTAATGACCAGTTTAGCCGGTCGAGTTTCGGGAGAGGCTTCTGGCGCGGTGGTTTCGGCCGAACATCCTATCAATACTGTCGAAAACAGAATTGCGACGGCAAAAGATAAGTGTTGCATATTGGATCCCACAATAATCGCCTATTCAGGGTTATGAACCGTACAGAGCCTATGTGTCATCCTAATTCTCGTCTCTCGCGTGCGGGGTGTGACATATGCGCGTGATGCTGGCTTGGCGGGCCTCATCGGCGCCCCCAAATTTCAACTAGAAATAGATAATTAACCAAAGATACGCATAGGAATCCTATGTATATTCGACGATTATTGCTGGGCGCTTGCCTGTTTGCCGCTCCGAGTCTCCCCGCCTCGGCGCAAACCGTTGAGGATGCGATCCAGGCAGCCTTACGTTTCAGCCCGCAAATTGCCATCGGTGAAGCCGATACCGCGGCCGCGAAAGCCGATCAATTCGGTGCCTTGGGGGAATTGTTACCGTCTGTCTCCGCGACCATAAGCGCGAGTGAAGAACGCTGGCGAAGCGATGAGCTGGAACGGCTGCGCGCTGAGGATGGCGTGACCTACTCGCTGGAGTTTTCGCAGCCGGTGTTTCAAGGCGGCTCGGCCTATTTTGGGCTGAAAGACGCGCGCGCATCGACACAAGCCCAGCACCTGCTCGAGCAGGAGAACCGACAGACCGTCGCCCAAAGCGCTGCGATCGCCCATGCCGCATTAATCCTCGACCGGGAAATTGTCGGTCACCGCACCAAAAGCCTCGATTTGTTGATGCAACAGGTCACGATCACCGATAGCCGTCGGGAAGCGGGCGCGGAAAGCTTGATCGCGGTTTCGCAAGCCCGCTCACGGATGGAGCAGGAACGGGCCGAGCTGGTTCGGGCCGAAGCCAGCCTTGCCGTCTCGCAAGCCAATTATGTCAGGCAAACCGGCGAAATCCCGAGCCCGGTCATGATTCCGGACACGCAGCGTATTGACGATGAACTGATCAGCCTGGCGGATGCGATCGCCCAGGCCCTGAAGACAAATCCAGGGCTTTTGGCACGCGATGATCTCGTCTCCGCGGCGCGACATGGGCGTAATTCTGCGCGCGGCAGATTGGCGCCAACCCTATCGCTGGACGGACAATATAACGCCTACGATCTCGACTCTTCTGCGATGACCCCTGGCGTGCGTCAGGAACCGAATGAATTTCAATTGGTGGCGCGCCTGCGTGTCCCCATTTTTCAGCAAGGCCAGAACTATTCGGGTCTGAAATCCGCCCGTGCGCGGCTGGCGCGGGAAAACGCAGCCCGACGCGATGCCCGATTGGCGGTAGAAGAATCCGTGGCGGCCAATTGGAACACACTTCAATCAGCAGCCGCCGCCATAACAGCAGGCGAAGCCGCCGTCGATGCCAGCGAAATTGTCGTTGAAGGTCAGCAAGCCGAAT
>JBCCDZ010000245.1:0-4761 GCA_039030525.1 Pseudomonadota bacterium
CGGCACGTCATCGAAGGTTGGTACAAGCAGGATGCCTGGGGTCCCTACGACTTTGAGCGTCAGTTCAACATCACCTTCCCCGAGCGCACATGCGCTGAAAGACGGATTTGGCGAAGACCAGATCGGCTGGTGGGAAACCGCAACCCTGTATCTTCTGGTCCACGCGGCGCTGGCAACAGCCATGTCAGCCGCCGACGCCACGCGGTTTGGCACCGCCGCCTTTGTGCTCCTGCTCGGCGCGCTTGTGTTTTCCGGCACACTTTATGCCATGGCGCTGGGCGGACCACGCTGGCTTGGCGCGATCACACCGGTTGGCGGCCTGGGCCTGCTCTTGGGCTGGGCTTTGATTGCCGCCGCTGCGATCCGGGCCTGACCTCGCGAAACCCTTTTCGAATGCCAGCGCCGCGCGTATCACCAGCGCAAAGTCTAGACAGTTAAGGGAGGGCTCCGATGAGCTTGTTCGATCTTTCAGGAAAATCCGCCATTATCACTGGCTCTTCACGCGGCATCGGCAAAGCCATCGCTGAACAGTTTGCTGCGGCAGGCGCGAAGGTGACCATCAGCTCGCGCAAGCCTGGCCCGTGCCAGGACGTTGCTGGCGCATTGAACGACCAATATGGCGACGGCACTGCCATTGCGATCCCGGCCAATATATCGGAAAAAGACCAGCTGCAGGCTATGGTCGATGCCACCAATGAGGCCTTTGGCAAGGTTGATATTGTTGTCTGTAACGCGGCCTCGAACCCTTATTACGGGCCGATGGAAGGCATCTCTGACGACGCTTTTGAGAAGATCCTGTCGAATAATATCATCTCTAACCATTGGCTGGTGCAAATGTGTGCGCCGCAAATGCGTGAGCGCAAGGATGGCGCGATCATCATTGTCAGCTCGATTGGGGGCTTGCGCGCCTCGCCGGTGATCGGCGCCTATAATATTTCCAAAGCCGCCGACTTCCAGCTGGTGCGCAACCTGGCGGCCGAGTACGGCCCGGACAATGTCCGCGTCAACGCCATCGCGCCCGGCCTGATCAAAACTGATTTCGCCCGCGCTTTGTGGGAGAATCCGGACACGCTGAAACGCGCCACCTCGACGACGCCGCTCCGCCGCATTGGCGAGCCCGTCGAGATTGCAGGCGCCGCGGTCTATATGGCCTCGGATGCGGGCAGCTTCATGACCGGTCAGATGATGGTGGTCGATGGCGGCCAGACGGTGGTCTGATATGCCAGAGATGATTGTTCCTGACAGCCTGAAAGCGCGCACCGAACAGATGCAGTTCGCCCCGGCCGTGCGGGCGGGCGACATGGTCTTCTGCTCTGGCGTGATCGCCGCGCTGCAAGACGGCGAAGCCGCGACCGACGAGGCCTATTTCCGCGCCACAGATGAAGCCTTTGCAGAGATTGAAATGATCCTCAAAGAAGCGGGTGGCAGCATGGCTGATGTCGTTGACATGACCGGCTATCATGTCGATTTCGAAAAACACATCACGCCCATGTTCCAGGCGAGAGCGAAATGGATGCCCGGGCCGTTCTTCTCCTGCTACACGCTGATCGGCATTACGTCGCTGTTCAATCCGCTCGGCTTTGTTGAGCTGAAAGCGCGGGCCTATATCCCCGTATGAGCCGCACTGAATTATCGACCGAGCAGCAAGGTTTTTTCGATCGGCTGAAATCGAACGATTGGGACAAACCGCCCGGCATTCGCAATCTCGGCATTCGCCCGGAAGACTGGCTGAAGGAGGTCCGCTACGGCTATGTCCGCTATGAGTGGCCGAATAGCGGCGATCGCGACATTTCCGACGGCCGCGTGTTTGGCGGCTGGGTCGCTGGCTTCAGTGATCATGTCGTATCCATGTGCATGGCGTCGGGCCTGGAAGATGGCGAATGGTTCACCACAACCGAGCTACAGACCCGAATCTTCCGCCCAGTTCCACATGGCGTCATCACGGTCGAAGGCCGCCTGGTCTCACGTGGCCGCACGACGGGCTTTGTCGAAGCCGATTGGCGCGATGAGAAAGGTCGGCATCTGGTGCGCGTCAGTGCAGCGAAGGCGATCCGGACGCGCGCGGAATTGGGGATGGGCTAGGTCCTCGGACCTCGTCATCCCCAAACCCGCTTTGCCAACGCAAGTTGGCACCCATGGCGGCTGGCTGAAGGGAAGACCTAAACCCCGACACAACGCTTTGCCCAACTCGATTGGGCAATCCATCACTCGGATGTGCCGCAGAGATCGGGAGCGACCACACCTCTCCCATTTAGCACGGCGCCATCCCGTGCTGGGCCCCACGGACAAGCCGTGGGGAGCGTTGAGGTGAGAATGGGCATAGCATTTTGCGTTTGACCAAGAAGGAACTTTGTTTTGCTGTGCCAAGCATTCAGTGTCACCCAGAAAAGATACCGGCTCTTCGCCGCGCTATTGCCGGGATGGCAAGGATTGCTTTATCCTCTCCGACGCCGAAAGCGGACCATGACCTATTCATTTAGATTTTTAGTCACCATATCTCGTGGGTCTCTAAATCCAAGGAGTGAGTTTGATGCTGATGGTTCTGCGGTCGACAATTCTTGCAATGTGCTTCGCGGTGACCTTTCTTTGGCAACAGGCAGAAGCTTGCATTATCCCATATACACCGATTGAGACGACCGATCTTTCGGGAGTAATCGCAGCGGCGGACGCAATCGACGTAGCAGAGATTGTATGCGGAAACTGTGAGAAAGAGCAATTCACCACGCTGACGCTTCAATCGATCCACACAAATCGATCATGGGAGATCAAGGGCTATCTGATCGACTTGCCACGGAATGCGCTTGCAACAAATTCCGACTTCTTTGAACCATGGCGCCTATGGGGCATGCCGCCGTCGGGCTGTGATACAGTGCCAGCATTACGTCCGGAGGGTCTTTATGACGTGGCGATCAAAGATGATGAAATTGTCTGGATCGCACGACACGATCCCTATTTCCTGAACAGCGGCCTTGAGACGACGGTCCCGCCGAAACTCTCCTCAGCGTACCTGTCGGAATTGGCAGGAGATACATTCCGAAGCGCCGACCTTTATTGGACATGCGAAGAGACAATTGACGATTTTCCGACGGTCTCTGATGCGCTCTTCCGGTCTTATAATCGCGCATTGCCAGGTAACTTCATACCGACCAATGGCGCTTGCATCTTAGACGAGTCGGCGCGCGGGATAGTTGTCTTTGACGACGATGGACAAGCGAAGTTTCAGTGGACGCTTCATAAAAACAAAATTCGGGGCGACCGATTGAGCGATCAACAAGCGAACGAAGACTTTGTTGAGGCTCTGAGGGAGTGGTTAGAAAAATAGTGTGCGTTATGTGCGCTTTAATTCAGACTGAACTTTGGTTCCGTCTTTCCGATTCAATGTACTTTTCGACACGTTCTGGTTTTAGATCAAATCCGGTTGCGCGGTTGCCACTCCAATTGACGCCTACGAGCTGTCGAGCACGAGATAACTCGTCGACCCAATAGTGAATAAATTTGTTGTAGGTAACCTTCTCTGGCCTGAACCCAGCATATGCCGGAACGTTGGAGATGATTTTCTCCACCCTCGATTTGCTCGACCAAAATGGCATCGAACGCTGTCCCGAGGATGTCTTTGGTGCCGGAAATCCTAAATCATCTCGCACGGTCCACATGATACCGCTTTCAGCGACTTCTTTGTAAAACTTCGCAGCTTGCGCGGCGTAACCAGACATCTGATTGCTCCTTTGACCGGTATGCGATCAGTGTCATAGAACACCAAGTTTTTGCAAGGTTAGAAATGTCCCCTCCGACGCCGAAAGCAGTCGCAATTAAGCCCGCACCATCCGCATAACCGCGTCCACGGTCACATCCACCAGCTTATGCGTCGGCTTCAGATCCAGGCGCTCCATATTTACCGGTAGCGCCAGCGCGCCGTGCATGGCCGACCACAAAACCTGCACCAGAGCATCCGCGTCTCCATCAATCACTTGGCCGCTCGCCTGGCCATCCTGGATCGCCGCCAGCAACAGCGTCGGAAATGCAAACGCGGTCAGCGCTTCCTTGTCGGGCTTTTCGAGATCGCCGGGGCGCACGAACAGCAGGACATTGCGATACAGATCGCTCTGTTCAATGCCGAAGGCGAGATAGGCTTCGAGCAAAGCACGCAACCGCGCCAACGGGTCAGGATGCGCCTCGGCCAGCGCGTGGAACTTGTCTTCCTGTTCGGCCACGCGCCCGGTCCAGAGCGAGCGCATTAAGCCGGTCAGGTCGCCGAAATAGGAATAGATCGTGCCCACTGACACGCCCGCTTTGGTCGCCACGGCGCGGGCGGAAATCGCGCCAATGCCGCCGGCGCGATAGATCTCAGATGCTGCGCTCTGGATCGAGCGCCGCACTTGTTCGCGTTGTTCGGGAGTCGCCTTGGGTCGTGCCATACGGCTCGTTTAGGCGGCTTTCGCAATCTGACGCAAGTTCATTTCGCTCTGCAAAGCCGCGAGCGGTTCGCCGAGCCGCTCTTCCCATTTCTCGAAGTTAATATTGGTCGAGTTGCGCCCGTAATACCAACCATCGACAAAGGCATCCATGCTCGGCACCACGCCTTTTGGGGCAACAAAGGCTGTATGGCCCATGGTTACGGCCAGTCGAATGGCATGGTACGGGCTGCGCATTTGCGAGAGATAATAAGAGGCCAAAGCCAGCTCACCTGGAATGGTCGCGCCATAGCCGGTCAGCACATGCATGAAATCATGCAATTGCGTGCCACGAATGGACATGTAGGCC
>JBCCDZ010000246.1:0-4737 GCA_039030525.1 Pseudomonadota bacterium
GGATACGGCATTATTTAGCATAACCTCCTCAACTTTAGCCTCTATCGCTGCATCGGTCAACGTGTTGTCCAAAAAATGGGACGTGCCGCTAAAAGCGTCCAAGGCCGCTTGCTGGGCAGGAGTAAAGGACAATGAGGGGTTACTGTTTACAAATATGATCCTGTCGTAATACACATCCAAATCGTTGATTTCAGTAAGGGCATATCCCAGATTATCGTGTACTACTTGGATACTTTCCGATAGTGCCAAACTATTGGCCTTGGCCCCGATCACTTTCTTTTTTCCCAAACTGGTATTGGTGTTAAAGTAGTAAATAAGCACACGCTTCTTGTATAGCGTAGGTGCGGATGGCGGTATGGGGCCCAATGCGCGACACCTCGACCTGAACAGAATCCCGAAACGTGCGTAATGGTAAGGCTTCTTCGCCCATTAAGGCGAACATCTCGATGACCAACTCCTGATTGCCGACTGCTGTCGGCGTCACCTTCCAGCGCCAGACATTCTCGGTCAGCGGCGACACACGCTGCACATCGGGTGTGATCGCTTCGACGTTGAACGCCTCCCCAGACACGAGCGCTTGCACCGTATCGGATACCCGCGCCTCGCCTTCCACAATATTCCCGGTTCCCGGCAGAGAATCCGTAGCGGAGTCATCGCCAGTGGCATCCAGTGCCACTGTGACCGTGAACGGTCGCCCGAACGTGGCACCTTTTGGTGTTTCATGCGCAATTGGCACAGTGCGCAAACTGCCCAGGAAGTCTTCAGTTGTCATCGCCGCGCCGAACATGTCTTCACTATCGGCATCAGAGCTATTGCGCAGGCTTCGGGTCCGGGCTGGCCTTGCTGGCGCGGGCGTCGCGGCCGTATCAAACCCGCTGCTGCCCGGTGGTGCGGGCGCGCTCACAGAGTCCGGTTGCGCTCCAGCATTCACATATTGATAGCCACCATAGGCCAGAGCTGCGGCTCCGATCAGGATTAGCAGAAACGACAATAGTCTCAGCATCTCACACCTCCAAACTAACGACTTTCTAGGCTGACAGGGGCATTAGGGGAAGGGGTAACTGAACCCGGCTTGAACGCCCTAGCCGTCATCATCATCCATTTGCATATCGGATTTCTCCAATTCTGCGCGCTCGGCCTTGGCTTTGGCGACGCCGATGCTTGGCATTGGCGGCGGCAGAATTTCAGGCGCATCTTGTTGTTGCATATACAGTGTCCGACTTGGGAAGGCGAAACCGGTTCCGGCGCGTTCGACAATGTCATAACAGGCTACGGCAAGCTCTTCCTTGATCTTCAACCATTCGCCCCAATTGGTGGAATGGGTGAAACAGTAGATCAGGAAGTCGATCGAGCTGTCATTGAACCGGTCTACCCTAACAAATAGAGCGGCTTCCGGCGGTTTGGCGAAGCGCTCATCATTCCACAGCCAGGCTTCAATCTCGTCGCGTATATATTGCAATTGATCCACGGTGGAGCGGTATTCAACGCCAATCACCCATTTGATCCGGCGATGGCTCATGCGGGAGAAATTGGTCAACGGATTATCCGATAAGAGCCCGTTCGGGACATAAACAGGGCTTTTGTCGAACCGGCGGACCAGGGTCGAGCGGAAATTGATCTTTTCGACGGTGCCCTCGACGACGCCGTCTACCTTGATCCACTCACCCGGATGGAAGCGTTTCTCGCTCATAATCAGGATGCCAGAAATCAGATTCTTGAACAGATCCTGAGCGCCGAGACCGACAGCGATGCCGAACACGCCCAAGCCAGCGATTAGCGGCGCTATGGCTATGCCCCAAATCTGCGCCACGGCGCCAAATCCGAGAATAATCAGCAGAATTTGCAGCAATTTGACGAGCCAATCGACAATCGCTGGCGACAGCGTGTCGCGCAGACCCGTAAAAATGAATTCAAACGCATTGACCGTTCGCGACAGGGTCCAGAATACAGCCAGGGTGATGACTGACTGTACCACTTTGTCTGCGATCACTTCTGCATCGCCTGAGACTTGCGCATATTGCAGGGCGAAATAGGTGCCAATAATGACCGGTACAATCTTTAGCGGCGTCGCGATCGCCTTGACGAGTGCATCGTCAAACTGGGTTTCTGTGCCCGCCGCCGCACGCGCTATGCCGCGCACGACAATCCGCGAGAAAAGACCTCGGATCACCAATGAAAAAAGCAGGATCCCAACAATGGTAATGATCTGGCCATAAGTGAAGCCATACGCCCCCTCATTCCAAATCTGCAGGAGATAATCCACCGCGTCGAGCGCCCAGACCGGTAGGTTGTCGCTCATCCAAGCTGGCAGGACCTGCGCCGCTTGCGTTTCGGTCACCATTCACTCACCCCTTGTTTTCAAGTCGCGCTAATTAGATCGCTCTTTTGTGGCAGTAAAACGAATGTCTGGGTTTTTTTCTTGGGCATAACCCACGTCCCAGGCGTTTTTTGCAAGATAGACGGGCGCATCATCAAGGTCGGTCCCGGAGGCTGACTTATTCTTGTCCAGAAATGCCTCCAACACGGCGTCATCTTCGCAGTGAATCCAGCGCGCAACATTATAAGGCGCGTCTTCGAAGATGACGTCCAAACCATATTCATTGATCATTCGTTCCGCCATGACCTCGATTTGAAGCGCGCCTACCGCGCCAACAATCATGTCAGAGCCAATGTTCGGCTTGAACAATTGGGTGACGCCCTCTTCCGCCAGGCTTTCGAGCGCCTTGCGTAAGTGTTTGGCCTTCATCGGATCTTTGGTACGCGCCCGGCGCAGAATTTCAGGTGCAAAGTTCGGGATGCCGGCAAATTTGATATCGCCAGTTTCAGACAGACTGTCGCCTACCCGCAGCTGACCATGATTTGGGATGCCAATGACATCGCCCGCATAAGCAGTTTCAGCAATCTCTCGATCCTGGGCCAGGAACATCATCGGATTGTGGACATTGATTTGCTTGCCATCATTGATCTTGAGCCGCATGCCGCGCTTGAATTCGCCAGAACAGATCCGGAAAAAGGCGACCCGGTCGCGATGGTTTGGATCCATGTTCGCCTGAATCTTGAACACAAAACCGGCCACACCTTTGTCACCGCGCTCCAGCATATGCGGCTGGTCTTTCTTGTCGCAGGATTGCGGTCTTGGGGCGGGCGCAAACTCTTCCAAGACGTTGAGCAATTCGCCGACCCCGAAATGACGCAACGCAGTACCGAACACTACCGGGGTCATATGCCCTTCAAGGAATGCCTGTTTGTCGATCTTAGGCAGCATTTCGATCGCCATTTCGCTGCCTTCTTCCAGCTCCTCAAGCGCGCTGGGATCGATCTGGTCCCGAACATTGTCGAGCGCGACCCGCGGCGACTCGCCAGGCGTTAGGCCTTCGTCCGCGGTTTTTTTGGAATAATGCAGGAATTCGCCGGTGCGCAGGTCTGTCATGCCGCCAAACCGCTGTCCTGACGCCGCCGGCCAATAAAGCGGCGCGCAATCGAGCTGCAATTGATCCTGGATCTGGTCAAGCAACTCCAACGGATCGAGCGCCTCACGGTCCATCTTATTGATGAATGTGACAATCGGGATGTCGCGCAAACGGCAAACTTCAAACAGTTTCAGCGTCTGCGGCTCAATGCCTTTGGCCGCGTCGAGCACCATGATCGCGCAGTCCGCCGCTGTCAGCGTGCGATATGTATCCTCAGAGAAGTCTTCGTGGCCCGGCGTATCGAGCAAGTTGTAGACATTGCCGCGATATTCAAACGTCATCACCGACGCGCTGACCGAGATGCCGCGGTCGCGCTCAATCTTCATCCAGTCCGACGTCGTTCGACGACGTTCTCCACGGGCCGCTACCTCGCCCGCCATTCGGATGGCGCCACCGGCCAGAAGCAGGTTCTCGGTTAGCGTCGTCTTACCCGCATCCGGGTGAGAAATGATCGCAAATGTACGGCGGCGATCCGCCTCTTCAGAAATGGACATTAGAACTTCTCAAGCGATGTCAGCCCGTGCGGGTAGCCGAATTCCGGGTCCGCTTCAATTGACCAATTTGAGTTGAGCCAAACTAGGCGCGGCGACGATCACCGCGATCATTCGCTGCGCCGCGTTGATAGGCTTCAAGCACCAAGGGCGGAACATCGCGCAAGCGTGGCTCATATCCACCGCCGGCATTGGGTTTGAGGATCAGGCTGTTGGCACCCGTCTTGGCGATCACCAGGGCCGCAATATCGGTCATGCACGCCAGTTCTTCTTCGATCGATGCGGCGCGCAGCGCTTTAAATCGCTCAATCGCGACCTCGATTGCCTGTTGCGCGCGAAGCTGGCGGGGATCACCGCAGCCGATCGCACGCCAGCGTTGCATCAAATGTGCTTCTGGTGCGTCAATGTCTATCACCGTGTCATTCAGTAGAAACAACATGGTTCACCCCTAGGTTCCCATGCCCATGTCGATGATTGGCAGTTAATGAAGCGTTACAGAAACCGCATATGACACTTATTCGACAGGCTCGGTCAAAAAGTGACGGCCGTCGCGGTCTTCGATTTCGATCACCCACAGGTCTCGATCACGGTCGGCTGTTCTGCGCAAATATTCATCTACCGCGGCTTCATCGGGTCCAATACCCTGGCTCTCCAGGTCGACGAATATACGATCACCTTCCATCGACGTGCGCGGCGCATAGGCCCGTGCGGTGCCATTGAGTTCAGCGACTTTGATCAAGACATCACCACGTGAATCATCGCCGCGCTGAAGAATA
>JBCCDZ010000247.1:0-4733 GCA_039030525.1 Pseudomonadota bacterium
AGACTGCGCGACGCGATGAGGCTCGAGGCGATGATGATTTGTAGCAAGATACCCCACCAACTTTTCGGAAGTGAAACACTCAGGCCCCACGCCAATCCCGTCACAATTGAAACGACGACCAGTGTGGTCACCGCCCCGGACACATAGCGGACTGGATGTGTCCATTTCGGTCGATTTAGCTGACGATCGCAAAGTTCAATCAATGCGCCCATCCAAACCACTGGGTGACGAATGCGCGCGAATAGCCATGCTGGCCAGCCGAGTGCAACTTCCGTCGCCCAAGCCGCCAACATGAGCAAAGGCACGCTTACCATGCCGACAAATCAGCTCGCTGGGCGTCCGTCATAACACTCACGCCGGGCCTTCCATCTGAACACGCTTGCCATCGACGCGCGCGCGAACGTCATAAATGGCTTCAATACGCTCTGATGTCAGCGTGTGTTCCGGCGTGCCATCCGCAATAATCCGGCCTTGCTTCATCCAGATCAGACGCGAAGCATACCGCGCAGCGAGCCCAATATCATGCAACACGACCAAAGCGCCGCCGCCCTGTCTGACGAAACCAGAAATCAAATCCAGAATGCGGAATTGATGGCGTGGATCAAGCGCCGCGATTGGCTCGTCGGCAATCAATAGTGGCGCTCCTGTCGCAAATACGCGGGCACAATGCATCCGCACCAGCTCGCCGCCGGAAAGCGTGTCCGCCTGACGGTCCGCCAGGTGATTGAGGTCGCAGGCCTGGATGGCACGATCCACGGCTTCGGCATCCGCGCCGCGCAGCTGCCCCAGCGCCGCACCATGGCTGAATCGGCCAAGCGCAACGACGTCGCGGACGATGTTTGGCCACGCCAATTGGCGGATTTGCGGCAAGTAGGCCATGCCCCGCGCCCGCTGCATTGGGCTCAACCGGGTTGTGTCTTTTCCACCAAGCGTGGCCCGGCCCGACGCTGGGCGGACTAATCCAAGACAGGCGCGCAGGAGACTGGTCTTCCCCGCACCATTCGGACCCAACAGCACAACCAGCTCGCCTGGCTTCAGCTTCAAACTGGCATCAGACACCAAAACGGCGTCCTTGGCGGCGACGGTAATATTTTCAGCGATAAGCTCAGTCATGCACGGTCCGCCTTTGCATCGCGATCCAGACAAAGACTGGCGCGCCGATCAACGCGGCGACAACGCCGAGCTTCAATTCATTGGTCGTTGGAATGATACGCACGCCAATATCCGCAATCACAAGGATCAACCCCGCCAGGAGCGCGGATGGAACGAGCGACCGCGCGGGATCATGCCCAACAAACGGACGTACGAGATGCGGCGCAACAATCCCAACAAAGCCGATCGCGCCGGCCAGAGCCACAGAGGCGCCCGTCGCGAGTCCGGCGCCGAGCACAGTGAAAATGCGTTGATGCCGCAAGTTCAGCCCGACGCCATCCGCGGCTTCCTCGCCAAGCGTAAGAGCCGATAAGCCCCGCCGCGTGAATAGAAGCACAGCACTACCCGCGACAAGGAAAGGGGCTGCGAGCAGGATTTCATCGAAGCTGCGATTGGCGACAGATCCGAGCATCCAATTGACCATGTCGGCAAGGGAAAACGGATTAGGGGCAAGATTCATCAACAAACTCATCGCCGCACCGGCAAAGCTCGACAAGCCAACACCGATCAGGATCAGGGTGACGACGGAACGGGTCCGAACAGCCGCCAATGCGAGCAATGCGGTTGCGATGAGCGCACCCGCGATTGCTGCAAGCGGCAGGACCCAGGGATTCAACGCGACAAGGCCATAATAGATGGCGAATGTCGCTGCCAGAGATGACGTTGCAGAGACACCCAGGACGCCAGGTTCAGCGAGTGGGTTTCGCAACAGGCCTTGCAAGGCTGCACCGCTTAAACCCAAGGCCGCGCCGACCAGAAAAGCCGCCAACGCCCGCGGCAGACGGATGGCCCAGACGACCAGGCGATCAGCCGGGTCGGCCCCGCCGAACAAGGCCGCGATGACCCGATCGGCGGACAAGGGTGTTGATCCGAGCAAACAGGCGGCTCCAATGGCAACTAGACTCAAGAGGGCGAGCCCCGGTGTCAGCCAGCGAGACATCATTGGTCCGTAGCGCCTTCTGCCAAAGCTTCGATGGCTTCGACCAGAAACCATCCGCCACACCCCAACCATGCCCCTTCAAGCTCGACCGTTTCCGCTTCGGTCAATTCGCGCTTGGCAATCGGATGGCGCGTCGCGCTCCAGCCGCTTCCGTGATTGGACCGGACATCGAAATAGGCTGCGGCCACCAGATCTGGCCGTTCATAGGCGAGGCGCTCCAGCGGTAAGCTCTGCCAGCCTGAGCGGGAGGCATAATTTTCCAATCCCGCCGCCAGCAGCGCCTCATGAACAAGAGACCCGCCACCTGTCGTCACCCCCGCAGGCGTCATGTAGAGTGTCGATTGGCCGCTGGCGTCGGAAGAGACTTTTTCCAGGCGCTCGAGATAATCTCGCGCCACGGCTTCTCCGCGTTGAGCTTGACCCAATCCAGCCGCTACATCGCGAGTAATTTGTGGGATTGAGCTGATCTCATCACCGTGAACGGATGATGCCCATCCGATTTGCAGGACCGGCACGCCAGCCCGTTCAAAGAAGGCTGCCGCATTCGGGCCACCACCATAAGAGCGGACAACAAGGTCAGGTTTGCGGATCAGCACGTCTTCGGCGACCGGGCGAACCCTGGGGACGCCAATCGCGGTTTCGCGCATATAAGAGAACCCGCGAACAGCATCAGGAGAGACCGCTAATATCTGTTCTGGATCAGTAAATTTGAGGACATATTGATCAGCGCAAAAATCCAGACTGATTATCCGCATCGGGCGATCCGAACTCGGCCCCGCAGCGGGCGTTGGCTCGCTACAAGCGGCGAGTGCGAATGCCATGAAGAAGATGATCAGCCTGGACATTAGATCAGTACCTTAGCCGGATACCAATATAGCCGGATAGATCCGGCGTGCCGTAGCCGAGGATTTGTTGATAATCCTCATCGAACAGATTCTCGACTCGACCAAACAGCTCGACCGTCTCGTTGAGGTCATAGCTGCCAGCCAGGTCAACCCGTGTCCATTCGTCAACCGTCGTGGTCGCATTGTTTGGCTCTTCGCCATTATAGCGCACGAGAATGGAGCCCGAGAACGGACCATCCGGATCAACCGCCAGGCTGATATCGCCCGAGTGTTCAGGAATACGCCGAAGCGGGTCGCCGTCCGTATCGGTGGCATCGACATAAGCGTAGCTGACATTGATGCTCGCCCAGTCATTAAGCTGGACGCGGCCCATAAGCTCAACGCCTTGTGTGTTCACTTGCGCTTCGTTGAAATAGCCGGTGGACGCGAAGCTGATCAGGTCTTCAATATCAGCGTCGAACAGAGTCAAACCCGCCTCAAGACGACCATCCGGTGAACGCCAGTCCACGCCGACATCGAACGCTTCAGACGTCTCTGGCTGCAGATCCGGATTGGGCGCTGCAAAGCCTCCGCCTGAAAGCTGGAACAAGGTCGGGGCCTTAAACCCTTGCCCCCAACTTGCCCGCAGTGTCCATTGCGGGTCCGGATTATACGCCACAGCAAATCGACCTGTCGTCTCTGTGCCGAACGTGCTGTGATCGTCGACGCGCAGACCGCCCGTCACGGTCAAGGTCTCTGTCGCTTGCAGCTCGTAGAGTGCGAACAGTCCATCAATTGAGCTCTCTTCGCTATCGACTTCCGTTTCCTCTCTCTCAGCGCCGAAAGCGAGCGTGTTGGTTTCATTCAGCGACATTGTGCCTTGATAGCGATAGATTTGGCGTTCTCCGCCTGTATCCAACGGAAACGCATCTGCACCGGAATTGACCCGCTCGATTTCCGAGTATCCTGCCAGCAGAAGGTTCTCCAACCGGCCATCAAAAAGCGACCCGGTAAGGGATACACTTCCAGAGAACTCTTCGGTTTCAGAGAGATTGTCACCATCGCCCACATTGCCTTCCTCCCCGAAGACGAAACTGTCAAACTCTGACTCCGCGTCGGTCCATAGGAGGTCGGCCGAGACGCGCGCGTCGCCTGAGAGGTTGAGGCCGCCTTTCGCCGAGACCGAGAACGCCTCATAGAGGTCGTCCTGGGTGTTGCCATTATCCTCATCGGCCTTCGAGATGCCATCCGAGCTTGTGCCCGACACTGCCAGACGAAATTCGCCCATCTCGGCGCCATTTTCGATCGCGGCACCGCCACGGAACGTATTGAAACTGCCATACTCAGCGAAGGCCGTGCCGCCAAGACCCTGCTCTGGGTCTTTGGTTGTGATCGACACAACACCGCCAATCGCATCTGTGCCCCAAAGCGTCGATTGCGGACCTTTGAGCACTTCAATCCGCTCAATATTCTCCGTATCCACACGCGCAAAGTTAAAGCCGCCACCCGGAGATGACGGATCATTCACCGGGATGCCATCAATCAGGACCAGTGTTTGCTCGCTCGCGGCACCGCGGATCCGGACGCTGGCTTGACCACCAAAAGCGCCGTTCTGATTGATCGTGACCCCTGGAGCGGCAGCGATCGCATCAAGCGCGAAATCATATCCGAGCCTGTCAATGTCGTCGGCCGTGATGACGGAAACACTGGACCCAATTTCGGTCGCGGTTTGGTTGAGGCGCGAGCCTTCAATGATCACCGTATCCATGACGGCGTCTTCAGTGCCATCCTGAGCTATCGCGGTGGACAGGAATGAA
>JBCCDZ010000248.1:0-4731 GCA_039030525.1 Pseudomonadota bacterium
CATTCGCGAGTGAGAAGCCCAATCCGGTATCATAGAATGGAATCGGCTGATTAATCTCGCCCGTAACAGGGTTGCGATTACCGGCATTGCTGTTGAACTCCAACAGCTCGAACGTTTTGCCATTGGTCCGGCTCGGTCCGGCAATCATATAGCCAAGTTGGCCTGCGACTGCGAGCAGACCGCCGCCATTGTACCGCAGATCCAAGACCAGATCTGTCACGCCTTCATTGCTCATTTGCGTGATTGCACCAGCAATGTCTTCTTCTGACGAGAACGGGCTAAACGTGTTGAACAAGATGTATCCGACTTTGCCTGTCGGTGTATCGATCACATTCGTCCGATTGACCGGCTGTGGGGCGATGTCGGCAGAGGTGATTGTGACCGAACGAGACGTCGTTGCGCCGGGATCTTGAACGACAAATGTATGCGACTCCCCAGCATTGGCGGGGAACAGTCCATCGTTGAGTGTATCGATCTCCGCCTGGGTGCTGCCGCCATTGACGAGATCGACTCCATCAACAGACAGGATCCGCGTGCCACGGACAAAATTTGCTTGCCCATTCACCACGTCCGATGCGGGAGAGTTTGGCTCTGTGTAGCGGATGCGGTAGTCGCGCGGCGGGGTGTTGGAGAAGACCGCCAAACTGAGGCCATAGCCAGAACTCGCTGCGGAGTTTCGGCGTTCCAGAAACTCGTCCGTGGGTTCGCTGAAATGGAAATCATCGAGATCTTCACCCGATGATGTTGTGTCGAATGTCTTCAATTGCGCAAAATGGGCCAAACGATCCGAAAACCCGGCTGGATCTTGGTCTGTCACCAGATCGTTCCAAAGATACGTCTCTTCGGTCCAGGAGCGCAGCCAGAACAGTTCGTCAATCAAAGCGCCAGCCTCATCAGGAAACGCATTGCCTTCGATATCAACACCTGAGCGCGGCGCCTCACACTGGTCTTCGAACGTGCTCGCCGCTTCGAATACATCTTGCGTCCAGCTTGGCGCCTGACTTGGTGGTGGAGGTGGTGGCGGCGGAGGCGGAGGAGGCAAGACCTGGGTTGGCGGTGTCACGGTGCTGCCGCCGCCGCCACCCCCGCAAGCTGTCAATACTGCTCCACCCACAAGCAAAGCCGCCGCTGTTGCCAATTTTGTAACCTTAGACTTTGTCATTCGTTCCACACTCCAAAGACAAATATATTTTATAACGCATATTGTTTTGTTTATAGGCATCACAATTGATGGCGCGCTTGCAAGTTGATTTTTCATCATATGAGCAAATCGTGATGATGAGACAATCGGAGAGCCTGTGCATCCGGCTTGACCGCACACGCTGAAGGTGCTTTAGGCCTGCCTTCGCTCAAAACAGCGAAAAAACCGTTTGTGGGAGGGGCTGCCAGCTCGAACCACGGACCCTCTAAACCCTGGCGTCTGGATCGAAAGACCACCAGACACCGAAACTGCCAGAGAGGCTATCATGGCTAAGAAACTGCAGGGGCAGCTTAAGCTCCAGATTCCTGCCGGTGCTGCAAACCCGTCGCCCCCTGTTGGGCCGGCGC
The DNA here is from genome assembly GCA_039030525.1 of Pseudomonadota bacterium. Lineage (GTDB taxonomy): Bacteria > Pseudomonadota > Alphaproteobacteria > Caulobacterales > Hyphomonadaceae > Henriciella. Next base: position 1,549 of record JBCCDZ010000248.1, read on the forward strand.
TCGGTCAGCGCGGTATCAATATTATGGAATTCTGTAAGGCGTTTAACGCCAAAACAGAGAAGATGGAAAAAGGCCTGCCGCTGCCGGTCGTCATCGATTATTATCAAGACAAGTCGTTCACCTTTATCGTGAAAACGGCGCCGGCTTCGGTTCTGCTGCGTAAAGCTGCAAAACTGAAGAAAGGCAGCCAGGAACCCGGTCGCACGGTCGCTGGTAAAGTGACCCGCGCGCAATGCCGCGAAATCGCAGAAGCGAAAATGGTCGATCTGAACGCGAACGATCTCGATCAAGCAACCAAGATCATTGAGGGCTCTGCGCGCTCAATGGGTCTCGAAGTGGTGGAGTAAGAGCATGGCTGGAAAACGTTATCGCGCTGCCGCTGAAACGATTGAAGCAAATACGCTGTATAGCGTGACCGACGCTGTGAAGCTGGTGAAGTCGAACGCGACATCTAAGTTTGATGAGACGGTCGAAATTGCTGTGAACCTCGGCGTCGACCCAAAATATGCAGACCAAATGGTCCGCGGTGTGGTCTCGCTGCCATCTGGGACAGGTAAAGACGTTCGTGTGGCTGTATTTGCCCGCGACGCGAAAGCCGAAGAAGCGAAAGAAGCTGGCGCTGAAATCGTTGGCGCCGAAGACCTGATGGAAGAGATCCAAAACGGTAAGTCTGATTTTGACCGTGTCATCGCGTCGCCAGACATGATGTCTGTCGTCGGTCGTCTCGGTAAGATCCTCGGGCCGCGCGGCCTGATGCCGAACCCAAAAGTCGGCACTGTGACCCCAAATGTTGGCCAAGCTGTCAAAGACGCCAAAGGCGGTTCTGTTGAGTTCCGTGTCGAAAAGCTGGGCATCATTCATGCTGGCATCGGCAAGGCATCATTCACAGAAGACGCGATCGAGAAAAACGTTCGCGCGTTCATCGGTGCGCTGATGAAAGCCAAGCCATCTGGCGCCAAGGGCACCTATATGAAGAAGATCGCTCTGAGCTCAACCATGGGCCCAGGTGTTATCATCGATACGTCTGAAGCGATTGAAGGCTAGCGTCTGACGCAGGCATTTTAAAAAAGCCCGCTGGAGCGATCCAGCGGGCTTTTTTGTTCGGTCTGATCTGCGCCGATTTTGCCCAGAGTGCAGTCGGATTTTGAGTTTCCTCAGGATTGCGGCAAGGTGGAGCTGGGAGGAAAATCAATATGAAATATCAAGCGATCGGCTTGGCAGCATTCGTCGGCTTGGCCGCCTGTAGCCCGCAAGCCAGCGAGATTGAGCAAACGCCATACGTGGGAGAAGGCGTTACCATCTATCCGGCGGCCACGGTGGTCACGATGACGGCAGAGTCGGGTGATGCCGTGGCTGTTCGTGATGGACGGATTTTGGCCGTCTCAGATCGCGCGACTTTGGAGACGCAGTTCACCGGCGCAATTGTCGATGAGGCATTCGAGGGCAAGACAATCGTTCCGGGCCTCATAGATCCACATGTTCATATGGGGTTGTCTTCACTGCAATATGCGACGCCGCTGACACCGCCTTGGCCGATGGCAACACTAGACGGCATGGTCCGCGGTTTACCCACGCGCGCGGCATTCTTTGAGCGCTTGACGGAAATCGAAGCAGAGGCGCCCGCTGGAGAGCCGCTCATTGTCTACGGCTTTCACAATTTGGTGCATGGCGATTTGGTCAAAGCTGACCTGGACGCGGTAACGTCGGAACGACCTTTGGTGATTTGGCATTATTCCAGCCATGATTTCTATCTCAATACCGCAGCGCTGGATTGGGCCGGGATTGATGCCAGCCTGCATGAGCAATTCGAAGGCGTCGACCTCGACCCAGACGGTGAGCTGACGGGCCGCATCTACGAGGATGCACTTCCGGCTCTGATGCGGTCAGTCGGGCCGATCCTGTTGGCGCCTGATCGGTTGGCGACCGGACTGAATGGGTTTTCCGGCTTACTCCGCGCGGGCGGCGTCACGACCGTTGCAGACTTGGGCTATGGCATTTTCACACTGCCCCTGGAGAACGCGAATATTAGCGGCAATTGGCGATCGATCGATCATTCCGGCTATCGACTCTACCTGGTGCCAGAGCATCGCGCCTTTACCGCTGCATTTGAAGACGCGCGGGTTGAAACCGTCCTCAAAATGGTCTCAGGCGAAATCGAAACGCCAGCACCTGTGTTACCGCAAGTGAAGTTCTTCACCGATGCGGCGTTTTATTCGCAGACCATGCGCGTATCCGAGCCCGGCTATCTCAGTGGGCAATCTGAAGGCACGCAAGGTTTGTGGGTGTTGAAGCCGGACGAAATTGTGCCCACCATTCAGCCGTATTGGGATGCAGGTTTGGCCGTGCGCATTCACTCGAATGGCGATGCGGCTCAAACCGCGACGCTTGACGCTTTGTCGGCTTTACGTCCGACGGCACCGGACCGGAAATTCATTTTTGAGCATGCTGGCCTGTTTTCGCCGGAACAGGTGGCGCGCGCGGCCGAACTCGGCGCCGGCATCTCCGCTGCAAGCCATTACGTGTTTTATCTCGGTGAAGCATATCAGTCGCCGCTTGGGCCGGAGCGTGGAAATTGGATCTTGCCTCTGGCCAGTCTGAGTGCTGCGAATGTGCCTGTGACCTTGCATTCGGATGCGCCGCTCGCTCCGCCGCTGCCATTGCGCGCCGCAAGTGTGCACATGTTGCGCTCAACGCGAGAGGGCACGGCATTGACGGCGACGGAAAAGCTCTCGGCGCAGGAAGCACTGGAATCAATCACGATAGATGCGGCTTATGCGCTGGGCTTGGAGGATGAGATTGGCAGCCTCGCCCCCGGCAAACTGGCAGATTTCACCATTCTCGACGCCAATCCGCTAGAGACACCGGCGACAGATTGGCCGGACATTGCGGTTTGGGGCGTGGTTATTGGCGGCGAAAAACGCCCCCTTTAGAGCCCGGGTCTCGCGTCTAAATTCAGGTTCACCTGAAATACCCTTGACTTTTCTGATTTTAGGGGTTGCACGCCTGTGGATGAAAGGTTAAGGAACGCGGCTTGCGGGAGATTGGCGATTCGTCGGTCTCCCGTTTCCTGTCCGAGACCATGGGTGGCTTCGTTTGAAGTGTAAATCCTCTGATAGACGGGGTGATGCAGGTTGGTCTGTGGGATGCCACAGATTGGACTGGTCTGCTGAGGCCCTGGGCAGG
>JBCCDZ010000249.1:0-4700 GCA_039030525.1 Pseudomonadota bacterium
CTTCGACAACCAGCGCTTGCCAAACCGGTAGGAACCGGGCGAAATCCGGGCTTCGGTTTTCCAGAATCGCATCGAGGCGTTCCGCGGCGATTTCGAGAGACACATTTTGTGCCGTCAGTTTCTGTAGCTCGCCGCGCGAGGTTTCCGGGCGGAGTTTCAACAATGGATCGCCCGACGAAACCATTTGCCCTTCAGCGACATACAGCGTTTCGACAATCCCACCTTCAATATGCGAGAGCTCGTATAGTGGGGCGCTTGGAACAATTTCGCCTGCTGCGACGGAGAGTTCCCGCACTTTTGCAAAATTGGCCCATACGAGAAGTGCAAAGACAAGCGCACTGATCGTGAAGACGAGCGCGCGGGAGTAAACCGGGTCAGGACCTTCCTCGAGTTCGATCGGAAGGGCCAGGCGCGTGCGTTTGCTCACCGTTTCTAGCTTTTCCTGTGTCATGCTTTACTCCCTACCTGGGCGACTTGCCCTGAATTGTCCGACGCATAAGCCGTCAGGAATTTTGGAACGATTTCGTCTGGCGTGTCGAAACCTGCGACCATGCCGTCTTCGATCCACAGAACTTTGTCTGCGAGCCGCATCAAGCTTGGACGATGCGTGGTCATAATGATGGTTGATGTGCCGCGGTCGCGTTCGAGTTCGGCTTTCAGCGCAGCTTCGCCGCTAAAGTCGAGCGTGTCGGCAGGATTATCCAGGAGACGAATGGCGGACTTTTTGATGAATGCGCGGCAGAGGGAAATGCGGCTGGTCAATGCATCGGGCCAGGCGGTGAGGTTCTGATGGCTCATCCGCGTATCGAGGCGTTCTGGGAGGACGTCGCCATAATAGGCATCCAGGCCGAACCGTTGTGCAACGGCTTCAATATCTGCATCTGACGCCTCTGGACAGGCGAGGCGAATATTTTGCGCGATGCTGCCATGGTAGAAGTCAGCGACTTCCATTGCGGTGCCGATATTCTGTCGCCAGGCGCCGAGATTGATTTGGCGCAGGTTGATGCCATCAACGCGAACCAAACCTGATTGCGGCTGATACAGACCCAGTAGGGTCTTGACCATTGTCGTCTTGCCCGCACCGCTGGGACCGCAAACCGCAATGAACTCGCCGGGTTCGATCTTGAACGAAAGTTGGCGAAGGGCTGGCTCTCGCTTGGCGTTGAAGCGGAAGGCGACGCGATCGAATTCGATCTGTCCCGTAAAGTCCTGGGCGATAACCGGCGCCTTTTCAGGCTCCCGCTCAGGTTTGAGTCCCATCAAGCGATCAATGTGCTGGAAGCTTTGAATGGTTTGACCAAGAACGAGACCGGACAAGAACATCCCTCGGATTGGATTGAGCACCTTCCAGGCCAGCGCCATACAGGCGATCAATGCCCCCATGCTGAGATTACCCGAAGCGGCCATGACCGCACCGATCGACAAAGTCGCGACACCCGAAATCGTGACCAGGGCCTGCGCAATCGTCTCTGTCACCAGGTTGAACTGGCGGATCTTATGCGACGCCGCTGCAGCGCGTGCGCTGGCTTCGCGGTACTGTTCCATGAATACTGGCTGGCATCGGAGATTCTGAATTTGATCGTGATTTGTGACCATTTCGATGGACAGGTTCTGAAGCGCAATACGCGCGCGCCCAACTTCGCTCACGGCGCGATTGCTGGCGGGAACAGACCAGGCGGCGAGCGCAGCAAAACAGACGATCAAGGTCACCGGAATTAAGACCAGGGATCCGGCTACAAAATAAATCGCTAGCAAGAAGAGCGCCAGGAATGGCAGGTCGAATATGGCATTGACCAAAGCGCCGGTGAAGGCATCCCGGAACGCGCCCATCTGGCGAATGCGGGTCATCTGATCCCCAATCGCTGAGTTCTCAACGAAGGCGAGCGGCAAGAACATCAACTGCCGGAAAATGGCTGTGCTGGCTTGCTGGTCCAGACGCGCGGCGAGCCGAGCCTGCAAGCGCGCCTTGATGACTTTCAGTCCGAGATCGGCAGAGATGATCATGGCAATGCCAACGCTAAGCCAGAACAGGATATCTATAGCGCCCGTGCCGATCGCTTTATCATAGACATTCATGATGTAGACGGGCAGCGCCAGGAGGAACATGTTGACCAGGAAGCTGGCAGCAAAGATCATCCGCAAATCCTTGCGGAACGCGCTCAATGCAATTTGAGTCCATTTGCGGGTCTGGCTCGGCTTATCATCTTCAGACTTCTCTTCCGGGAAAATCAGCGTTCCATTGAGGTCAGATATCGGGCACGTTTTCAGCAAGCCGGTTTCCGGATCGAAGACGCGGCAATATCCGGTCTTGTCCGTCTCGCGGATGACTTTCAGACGATGCGTGTCATCGAGAAGGAAGCATGGCAGGAAGGCTGGCCGCAGATCCGTCCCCACTGCATTGGCGAGCGATGTGGCAAACCCTAAATTGAACAGGAAGGTTCGTAGCGAGTTCAGTTCGCCGACCGCATCAATATAGGGCTGCGCTTCAAAGAACCGGCGATCCGATCCCGACCAGCCGATCGCGTCAAGAAAATGCCGGACGCTGCGCAAACCATCATCGCCAGCAATCGCTTTTGATAGGTGCTTTTCAGGTGCAAGTTCAGTTTCGATCCGCTTGTGCCAGGCATCGAACACAGTGCGATCATTGGCATTCGCGGCTTCGGGTTGGGCGGTCGACATTATGACGCTCTCCCATGGATCAGAAGATCTGGAGACGCACCTCGTGAGGTCGCCATCATCATTCCAGACTTGTTAGAGAGCTCGAAAATAACGTCAGAGCGACGCAGCAATGATGGGCGTTGCGTCGCAAGGATCATCGTTACCTTGCCCGACAGATCGTCCAACATCCTCGAGAAGGAGGCTTCTGTCTTCGCGTCGAGACCATTGTTCGAGGCATCGAGCAAAAGGATGGCAGGCTTGCTGACAACAGCGCGCGCGATGCAGATCAATTGCGAGAATGCGGTAGAGAGTTCCGGATTGGAACTTCCTAGCAATTGGGTCTCAAATCCGTCTGGAAGACGATGGATTTCAGCGGATAGTCCGGTCAGATCGGCCACCCATTTTGCATCCTGGGTCGTATAGGTTCCAAACAAAGTGAGATTGTCGAGAATGCTGCCGCGGAAAACCTGAGGCACTTGACCGACATATGAAATCAGATGACGCGCTTCGCTGGGCGCGAGGCCATTAATCGAAAGCTCTCCCTCGCTCGGTGCCAACTCGCCCATAATGTTGCGCAGCAGGACGCTGCGGCCGCTGCCATCTGCGCCTTTCAATCCGATAAACTGGCCCGGCGCGATATCCAGGTTGAGATTTTGGAAAACGACCTGTTCGTTTGTCCCGTGAAACCCGAGGCCGCGAATTTTGATGGCGGCAGGTGCGAACTCTGGCTGGTGGCGCTCAACAGGATCAATCGTAGCGGCTTGATCCGAAATGTGGGCGTAAAGCTTATCGACTTCCGCTTTCTTGTGGTCGTTTTGAATGATCTGAGTCCAGGATTGCAGGCAGCGCATGATCGGCTGCATCATTTGCGATGACAGCAACATGCAAGCGGCTAGCGCGCCAATCGTCAGCGATCCACCAATCACCATCAAGGCGCCAAAGAAGACCACGCCCAACGTCATCAGCAGGGCAAAGAGTCCGGCCGCCTGGGCAATGGTCTGCGAAGACAACACATTCTTTTTCAATTCAAGGCTACTGGCCGACTGCAAGCGTTCGAACCGGCGCATCATCAGCGGTTCCATGGCGTGCGACTTTACGGTTTGCATGGTCTGAAGCGTTTCGAGCATGAAGTCATATTTGCGCTCTTCGACTTCTTCCCGCTTATCGATGATCTGACGCAAGCGCCGGGTTTGAAAGGAAATGTAGACAACGAAGGCGATCAAAAATGCGACGGGAACCGCGATGAGGGGCCCGGCAATGATGGTGATCACAATGGCAAAGACCGGCACCCAGGCAATATCTACAAGCAGCAGGCGTGCAGTGCTGCCTTGGAATTCGGCCATATCCGAAAGCGCTTGCAGTTGAGAGATGTACGCGCTGGCTTTCGTGCCTTGAAGGCGGTTGGAATTCGCCGACATCAGCCGCGCCATCGCATCCATAGAATGCTTGTGCCCAAACGCGGCCGCGCGCCATCCCATGATGCCACCGCGGGCGATCCGCAAAACAGAATCGAGCAGGACCACACCCATCAAGCCGATCACGAGCATTGCCAGCGTGTCGAAGGCCTGGTTGGGAAGGACGCGGTCATAGACGTGTAGAATGGTCAGCGGCAGCGCCAGCCCGAGGAAGTTTACAAAGGCCGAGCCGAAGTAAACCGAAAGGGGTAGGCGAGACGCTTTGATCATAGGTGCGGACTTTTGTTCTAACGCATCGAACGAACCCGGTCCCGAAGTATTGATTTGGGGGGCTTGCATGCGGTCACTTACTCTCTTGCAGACTCTGAATTGACCAATACTACTTAGAGTTTAATCTTCTAATTATGGATAAAATTAACCAATCTCCTCAAGGACATTGACGACCAATTCGCAGTCGCGCCGCCGCTTCCGTTTTCCACTCTTTCTGACCAGCCGACGACACCGTCTGTTGCTTCGTCCGACGCCGCGCAAGGCGGCTTCGTCTCCGACCTCGACATTTCTCTCAGACGACCATCGGCGAGTCTCTTCCATGGGACTGTCGACGAGGAGGCTGACCCGCCCACTGCC
>JBCCDZ010000250.1:0-4691 GCA_039030525.1 Pseudomonadota bacterium
AGCGACACGCCGGTTATTGTAGATTTCTGGGCAGAATGGTGTGGCCCATGTAAAGCCATGGCCCCGCATCTGGATGCTGTCGCGGATGAAATGAGCGGCGATATCAAAGTCGCCAAGATCAATGTCGACGACAATCCGATGGCCGCGTCCAAATATGGCATTCGTGGTTTGCCGACTTTGATGATTTTCAAAGATGGCAAGGTCACCGCCACGCATCCTGGCGCGATGTCCAAACAAAAGATCACCGAGTGGATCAAAGAGAATACCTGATCTCTGATCCGATCGTACAAGACCGACATCGCTAGATTGCGTCGACGGTCAAGAAACGACAATTAGGATGAGGCCCGCTGAGTCATCTGCGGGCCTTTTCTTTTCGCCGGGGCCGCGCGTAGAGAATGACACATCGCAGCGTTCAAGCAACACGCTCTATCGCCTGAGCTGCCAGTTTTGTGAGTTCGCTTTCATAGTCTCGCAGCGCCAAATTGCCCTTGGGCGTGATGTCGTAAATCCCAGTTTTGACGCGCTCAAACCAACCATAATGGTCGTCAGCCATGATCCGGCGCGCGGTTTCAACACCGGTCGCACCAGCGAGAATAGACGCCTTGGTGGGGCCGTGTGCACCTAAGAAACCAAGACACCGCAAAGCATCCTGACGGTAAGCCGTAATCAGGCCGCGCCGGGTCGTGCCGCCTGTATTGGGATCGCCAACTCGTTTCGCAAATTCCTTGAGCAGTCTTTGTTTCTTCACGGCAGAGCGGCGAGGATTGTAAGGACCAGGATCCGCATGAGGATAGACCGACCCGTCCTTAAGGCGGACGGTGAGCAGCCCGATCCCGAGCCGCCGACACAGCGCGATGTTGCGTTTCAGGGACCCGGAAAACGCCTTGCCAGACTTGTGCGGAACAGCGACGTAAATCAGATCTGATACCGCCAGGCGCTCAATTGCCTGATGGAACAAAGATAGCGAGAACGCGGTTTTTAGCTCGATCAGAACCGGCGGTTCATCGCCGCGACAGGCCATGACATCCACCGCGCCAATCTCGCCCTTTACCTCATAGCCTTGCGCTTGAAGAAACTGTTTGATCGGCTCGTACAAATCGGTTTCACGCACGACATCTGCCATAGGGTTCAGATCCATCTCTCTTTCACGCGACCCTATCGCAGGATTGGTAAACCCCAGGTTCTTCCGGAATGGCGCCGGCCGACCCGACCCGACTGAATTGAAAAATCACCCTACCCGTCCCGACGGCGGGGCTTTTTTTGTGCGTGAGAGTCTGTAGCGTGGCGCCAAACCTTGTGGAGGCGCGTTTATGAAACCCTATCAACATCTCGACCGATCGGTCGCGGGCAAAACGGTTCTGATCACCGGCGCCGCGAGTGGCATGGGGCGCGCGACGGCGCATTTGTTTGCGCGCGAAGGCGCGAAAGTGATGGCAACGGATCTCAACGGTGATGGCGCCGAAGCGGTGGCTGCAGAAATCCGCGCCGATGGCTATGAAACAGTCCAAGCGCGCGCGCTGGATGTTGGCGATCATGATGCGCTGAAAGCAATCGTCGCGGACACGGTCGATACGTTCGGGACGCTCAACATCCTGATCAATAATGCTGGCTTTGCGCGCCTATCGCACCCTTCTGAAGATCAATATGAGGATATCTGGCATGACAGTATCAATGTCATGCTGACGGCGCATCAGCGTCTAATCCGCGCCGCCCTGCCGCATTTGCTCAAGACGGAGACCGGTGGGCGGATCGTCAATATCTCGTCCACAGAAGGCCTCGGCGCGACGCCAGGCAATGGTCCTTATGTCGCCGCTAAGCATGGCGTGATTGGACTGACGCGCGCCATGGCGAATGATCTTGGCCGTGATGGCATTACCTGCAATTGCATCTGTCCCGGCCCGATTGAGACCAATATCAATGCCGAAATCCCGGACGATCACAAAACCATCTTCGCTAAGCGGCGCGTGCCGTTGCGCCGTTATGGTATCCCGGAAGAGGTCGCAAACATCACGCTGTCCTGTTGTCTGCCCGCGGCGTCATACCTCAACGGCGCGGTCATTCCGGTCGATGGCGGCTTGAACATCAAGAACGCGTAGCGGCACGTCATGCTGAGACAGCGACTGATGTTTTTCACCGATATGGGCATGCTGCTCTATTGGGTGATCACCGCGGCCATGGCCTTGCAGCTGTTAAACATTCCCGGCGAATGGCTGTTCAAGGACTATCATGATCCGCGTGTTGTGGCCTGGAATTGGTCTTTTTTTCCGCTCGATATTCTATTCTCAGTAACCGGTCTCGCCGCGTTGCGAATGGAGCGTGCGGGCGACCCGAATTGGAAGCTGGTGGCGACGATGTCGCTCACACTGACCGTTTGTGCAGGTCTGATGGCAATTTCGTATTGGCTGATCCTGCAGGATTTTGATCCGAGCTGGTGGGTCCCAAATCTGTTCCTGATGATCTGGCCATTGCCGTATCTATACCGTTTGGCGCGCGGCCAATCGATCTAATCAGGGATCTCGTGATTGGCGGCCAGCACCTCGCCGGCCAGATACAGCGATCCCCCGATCAGAATGCGGTCCGGCTTGAGCGCCGCTGCGGCGCGCATTGCGTCTTCCAGTGAGGCATGTGCTTCTGCGAGCGGTAAAAAGGCGCGCGCGGTTTCGGCCAGGTCAGCTGGCTCTGCGCTGGCATGGCCTGGCGCATTCGGGAGGGTTTGCACCGCCTCAACCACACCTTTGAAGGGGTGGAAGAAGCCGCCATGATCCTTGCTGGCAATCATCGCCGTGACCATGACCGTGCGCCCTCCCATTTCACGCAAAAATTCCGCGATGGCGGTCGCCGCGTGGGGATTGTGGCCGCCATCGAGCCAGACTTCCGCGCCGTCGCCGATGCGCGTGACGGGGCCATCTGACAGACGCTGCATACGTGCCGGCCAAACCGCCGATTGCGCACCATCCCAAATGGCGGCCGCGTGAACGCTCGGGGCCTGCAGCGTTCGCATCGCCAATCCTGCCAGTGCTGCATTGTATCTTTGATGCGTGCCCGGCAGTGCGACGCGTTCCGGCACTTTTTCTATGTCTTCCATGCGCAAAACCGTCAGCGGTGCGTCTAACGCCTCCGCCTGGCGCTTGATAACGTCACCGCAAACGCGCGCTTGAATCGCCGAAACGACCGGTCGCCCGGGCTTGATAATGCCAGCTTTTTCGCCCGCGATAAAAGCCAGATCAGAGCCTAGGAATTGCTTGTGATCGAAGTCTACGGGCGTGATGACGCTCAATGCCGGTTCGGTAATCACATTGGTGGCATCAAACCGCCCGCCCAGCCCGACTTCGAGGATCAGAAGATCGGCTGGAACTTCGCTAAATGCCAATAAAGCCACCGCCGTCGTCGCTTCAAACCGCGTGATCTCGCGCCCCTCTAGGGCATGATGCACCCTTTCAATCCATGCGATGAGCGCCTCATCCTCAACCAGATTACCGGCCAAGCGAATGCGCTCATTAAACCGAACCAGATGCGGCGAGGTGTAGACATGGACGCTGAGACCCGCTTCCTCAGCCATAGCGCGCAAGTAAGCGCAGGTTGAGCCTTTACCATTAGTACCCGCAACGTGAATGGTTGGCGGCAATTTATCCTGCGGTCGTCCGAGCGTTTCGAGCACAGACTCGATCCGACCCAGCGAGAGCTCGATTGTCTTAGGGTAGAGGCCTTCGAATGTTTGCAAGGCCGCGGTGAGGGCCGCGGAGTCCATGATTAGCCTTTGTCAGTTCGCGGCACCGGCGCGTCCGCTGACGGCGCTTCAACCGGCAGCGTCGACACGTCTTTTTCAGCAGCAGCGCGTTTCGGCATTAAGTGCCCCAACACGCGTGCCATAGTCGCTTTCAAGTCTCGGCGATCGACGACAATATCAACCGCGCCTTTTTCGCGCAGGAATTCTGAACGCTGAAAACCTTCTGGCAGTTTCTCGCGAATGGTCTGTTCGATCACACGCGGCCCGGAAAACGCGATCATCGCGCCAGGCTCTGCAAGATGGACATCTCCGAGCATCGCATATGAGGCCGATACGCCGCCAGAGGTCGGGTCGCACAGGACCACGATATAAGGCAGGCCGGCATCTTTGACTTCCTGAATGGCGAGAGTCGAGCGCGGCATCTGCATCAGAGATAGCGTGCCTTCCTGCATGCGCGCACCGCCGGAAGCGGTACAAATGACAAAAGCCGCCTTGCGGGCGACGGCCATCTGGGCTGCGGCGATAAAGGCTTCCCCCGCCGCCATGCCGAGCGAACCGCCCATAAAAGCAAAATCCTGGATCAGGATGACGGTCGGTATGCCATTCACTTTGCCGAAGGCGGCCGCCATGCAGTCGTCTTGCGCAATCGGCGAAACCGCACCTGTATCAGGGGCTTCTTCCTTATCGCGCTTGGCAATCTTGCTTTTGGCGCCTTTGATCCGGGACGGATAAGTCTTGTCATCTTTGAATTTGAGCGGATCGTTCGGGACCGGCGGCAACGGGATTGGCTCCCAGCGCTCATGATCAAAGAACAGGCGAAAGCGGCGGCGCGGTGAGATCCGCAGATGCGCGCCGGCTGGCGTAACATACCAGCTTTCTTCCAGATCCGACCGGTAAACGAGTTCACCTGAGGTCGGGCACTTCACCCAGAGATTATCCGGAGTGTCTTTTTTGGTCCCTGACA
>JBCCDZ010000251.1:0-4679 GCA_039030525.1 Pseudomonadota bacterium
ACGCGATTGACGCGGCGAAGACGCTGGCCAATGCCAGGTTTCGCAGCTGTCTCGGCACACGCTGAAGGCGAGAACCTCGAATTCTACTATGAAACATCTGCAATAGCTGCATTCCTTGCTCTTCTGCCTGTTGTCGGCCTTATCCATTTCCGTTAAACCCCGCCAGTCTATCAAGCGGAGTGGCATGTGGAAAATACGCCGACTACACAACAAGCAGAATTGACCGGAAACGTTCTGTTCTACAAGAACCCTCAACCTTTAAATCCTGAGCAACATGCCGGGCTAGGTGTTAAGCAAATCGATCAACCGTTCGGGTTTTTGCGCAGCGCGCATGCCGTGCCGGTCACTGTGACCGAGTTTGGCATGGCGGCAGCGGCCTACCCCATTATTTTTGTCGGCGAAGAGTTTACGCCGGTGGCTGTGATGGGTGTACGTTCCGGTGAGAACCTGTTCGTGGCTGAAAACGGTACAATTGATCCGGATTTCTATGTGCCGGCCTTTGTCCGTCGCTACCCGTTCGTGTTTGCCAATGATAATCAGAGCGATCGCTTGCTGCTGTGCATCGACCGCGATGCACCAATGGTGACCAATCAGCCTGAGGTCCTGCTGTTCGAGAATGGCCAACCCAGTGCCTTCACGCAAAACGCAATCGAGTTTTGCCAGGAATTCGAACGCCAGCGCCGTTCAACTGCGGAATTCGCAGCGATCATCAAGCGTATGGGCTTGTTTGAAGAGAAGACCGTGAATTTCCAGCCGCGCGATGCGCAAGGCAATGAAGCGGGCGAACAACAGAAAATCGCTGACTATTGGGCGATTGATGAGAACAAGCTGAATGAACTCACTGATGAGCAGTTCAATGAGCTGCGTGCGAATGGTGCGCTGGGTGCGATTTATGCACACATGATCTCTTTGCTGAATTGGCAGCGAGTCATCTCGCGCGCACTGCGGTCCCAACAGACTGCTGCTCCAGCAGCACCTGCAGCGTCGCCGGCTGTGTAAATACGCTATCCAGTCAATTGAATCGGGGCGGCTTTGTTAAGCCGCCCTTTTTCTTGCCAGCTTATAAAATTCGGTGGTCACATCCTCGCGAGGTGGTTTTCCTGCAGACGCGGCTCCTGTATGCAACCGCCATATATAAGACAGGACCAGATTTATGTTTCTTCTTCGTGGCGTGCTCCTCGCCATTCTCTCAAGCGCGCTCGCTGTTACCTTCTCCCCAGCGCAAGCGCAGCCCGTTGATGGCGGGCACGCCCGCGTCGAACTGATTTCAGAACGCGCGCTTGCTGTGCCCGGCGAAACGGTTTGGCTGGGCTTATCGTTCGAGATCGATCCGAATTGGCATATTTACTGGGTGAATCCGGGTGATGCAGGGATTCCGCCGGAAATCACCTGGAAAGAGACCAGTCATGCCGTCACGCAAGAGGCCGGTGAATTTGAATGGCCTTTGCCGGAATTATTGCCGGTCGTGCCAGGGCAAATCATGGATTACGGCTATTCCGACCAAGTTGTATTGCCGTTTCGAGTCCAAATTCCAGACGATGCAGACGGACCGCTGCTGCTTGAAGGGGTCGCGGACTATCTGATCTGCGAAGATGTCTGTATTCCCGAAAGTGCCGATATTCGCCTGATGCTGTCAGTCGGATCCGCACAATTGCCCGACACATACGGCTCTGAACGTATCCAGGCCGCTTTGATGTCGGTTCCCCCTGAATTTAGCGGCGATGCTCGTATCACGCGGTCTGGCGAGACATGGACCTTGTCTCTGGCAGGTGATCAAATCGCTGGTCAGTCCGGGCAGGTGCGGTTTTTCCCTTATGGGCACGAAATCACGCACGCGGCAGATCAGATTGCTGGTTTTGGCGAAGGCGGAATGAGCCTTGACCTGCAACCCGCAACAGAAGGTGCCGATGCACCAGATACTCTGGCGGGCGTTGTAACCATTGGTGATTTGGCCGTTGAGGTGCGCGCATCCTCTGGCGCGGTCTTGCCCGGAACATCTGGCACGCGCGTCGGCGGCGGGGTCAGCATTCCCGGGGGCGGCAATCTGCTGGTCTTGATGGGATTCGCGCTGGTCGGTGGTTTGATCCTCAATCTTATGCCCTGTGTGCTGCCGGTTCTGTCCATCAAGGCCATGGGCATTGTTGCATCGACAGCGAATGGTAACGCGTCCGAAGCGCGAACGCATGGTCTTTGGTATGCCGCTGGCGTGCTGGTCAGCTTCGCGGCACTGGCCGCCGCCATACTTGCGGTCAGAGCTGCGACCGGAATCGCGATTTGGGGATTCTGGCTACAAAACCCCATCCTGGTGACCGCCCTGATCTTGATCGTCTTCCTGATCGGCCTTTGGTTGCTGGGCCTGTTTGAACTTGGTACGTCGGTCCAGAGCGTAGGCTCCGATCTGGCTGCCAAACAAGGTAGCGCCGGCGCCTTTTTCACCGGCGTTCTGGCGGCCGTAGTCGGTGCGCCATGTACGGGACCGTTCCTGGGGGCTGCGCTGGGAGCGGTAATGACCCAGCCCGCAATCAATGTGATGCTGGTCTTGTTGACCATGGGACTAGGCATGGCCTTGCCGTTCCTGGTGTTGAGCTTTTCGCCAGGATTGCAAAAATTCATCCCGAAACCCGGTGCGTGGATGGAGACGCTGAAACAGGTCTTTGCCTTCCCGATGTTCTTGACGGCCGCCTGGTTGCTTTCTGTGCTAGGGGCGCTGGCGGGCTATCGCATGGCCGCCATGGTGGTTGCGGGAGCTGCTTTGATTGCGTTCGGCATCTGGGCCCTGAAATCAGCCGGCCAAGGGGCGAAAGCGATTTTACTCTCTGTGCTGGGACTGGCGCTGATCGTGCCCGTTTTTGGATTGATGTCCGCGACAAGTTTCGGGGAAACCGCGACAAGTTTGCTCTGGCTGGCCGGGTTGATTGGCGGGTTTGTTTTGATTGCGCGATTAGGCAATGACCGAACAGGTCAGCTGGCCAAAGGCGTTGCCGGTTTGGCGATCGCGGCGGGCTTGATTTGGCCTCTCGCACAAGCCCGGACGGCGGCCGCATCAGACGCGCCAGTAGAGGCGTATAGCGCGAAATACGATACCGAAGCCTGGAGCCCCGAACGCGTCGCAGAACTGACCGCGGACGGGCGCTCTGTGTTTGTCGATTTCACCGCGGAATGGTGCGTGACCTGTCAGGCAAACAAGTTGCAGACGCTTCAGACGCGACCGGTCGTCGAGGCTTTCCAGGCGGGCAATGTTGCATTCCTCGTGGCCGACTTCACCAATGGCGACAAGACGATTGCGCTCGAGCTGCAAAAGCATAATCGCGCCGGCGTGCCGATGTATCTCTGGTATGCTCAAGGCGAGACGGACCCGCAGGTGCTCCCGGAATTGTTATCTATCGATCTTGTAACAGGACTTGTCGAAGCGGCCGGCTAAGATAAGTTGATATACATCTGGGTAGAACGGGAATGTCACGATGAAATCACTTACACGTCGCAATATTGGTTTGGCCGCTGGCATGGCCACTGCTGTCGCCCTGACCGCAGGTTCAATGATTGCTTTTTCCGCCAATGCGGCGCCGATCAGTGGTGAAACCGCGCCTGGCTTTGCGAACATGGTGACAGCCAGCGGCGAGACCATTTCCCTGGCAGATTTTTTAGATCAAACCGTCGTTCTTGAATGGACCAACCACGACTGTCCTTTTGTGAAGAAGCATTATGCTGAGCCTGTGAACAACATGCAGTCGCTGCAATCAGACGCGACCGGGGATGACATCGTTTGGATTCAAGTGATCTCGTCTGCGCCTGGAAAGCAGGGCTATCTGGAAGCCGATGGCGCTCTGGCCAAGAATGCGGAGCGGACCGCCGCGCCAAGCTACACAATTCTGGACCCTAGCGGAGACCTGGGGCGGGCTTATGATGCCAAGACCACGCCGCATATGTATGTCATCGATGGCGCGGGAACGTTGGCTTATCAGGGGGCCATCGACTCGATTCGGTCTGCCAAAGTCAGCGACATTGCGGTTGCGACGAATTACGTAACTGCAGCGTTGACTGCGGTTTCATCTGGTGCGGCACCAGAAGTGACCAGCGCCCCACCTTACGGTTGCTCTGTCAAATATTAGGAATAACCCGCTTTGAATTGGGCCGCCGCATGTTTGTGGCGGCCCTTCTTCGTACGCAACCTTACCAATTGTTCGCGAAAATGTGACTTGCGTCACAGCCGCGACACAGATTATCAGCGTGTCACCAAAATGCAGGACGTTTGGGGAACGCAATTGTCTGTCACGATAGATCAACATCTTGGAGCCAAAATCACGCAAGCGCGCGAGAAGCTCGGACTGGATCAATCCGATTTGGCGAAAAAGATTGAGATTCCCCTCCAGCGTCTTACTGAATTCGAGCGTGGAACCATTCGAATTCCGGCCGAGGCGATCGCCAGACTGTCCCGCGCCCTCGGTGTGACGCCAGGATGGTTCTATACTGGACTGCCCGGTCAAGACGCCTTTGATCGCGTAGGGTAACTCGCCTAATAGTTGAGTAAATGTCGCTCGATCGTGGGACAGAAGAATCTCATTCTGTAGTCTAGTAGTAAAGATTCACCAGATTCGGGGCATCATCATTTCTATTGTATTTGACATACGCACGCGCGCAGAGATCCGCAGCAATCAGCAAATGAATGAACTGAAGAGTAT
>JBCCDZ010000252.1:0-4640 GCA_039030525.1 Pseudomonadota bacterium
GAAGGCGTTGAGCGTGGCCAGGTCTTGTGTAAGCCGGGGTCAATCACCCCGCACACGACGTTTGAAGCTGAAGCTTATATCCTGACCAAGGAAGAGGGTGGCCGTCACACGCCATTCTTCACCAATTATCGTCCACAATTCTACTTCCGTACGACGGACGTGACCGGTGTTGTTACGCTGCCAGCGGACAAGGAAATGGTTCTGCCAGGCGACAATGTCAAAATGAGCGTTGAGCTGATCCAGCCCATCGCCATGGACCAAGGCCTGCGCTTCGCGATCCGCGAAGGTGGCCGCACCGTCGGTGCTGGTGTTGTGGCGAGCGTCTCTAAGTAAGAGACTGGACACATACATAAAAGATCAAACCCCGCGGCCCAGGCTGCGGGGTTTTTCTTTGTCTCTAATTATCGGATTTGAGTCGGATGAGCTGGACGGGGTGATTTCATGCGCAAACTATCAAATGTCAGGCAGAGCTTTGCGCGGTGATCGTGATCAGGACGCAGTTTGTGGCTTGAGCGTGCGCTGCGTGCGTGGTGTATCTGAAGCATAGACGGAAACGTCATCCAGATCTCAATGGCCGGGGAGGCTTATTTGACCAACACCACCATCGCTGCAGAGCGCGACACCAGTTTCTTTGGGCATCCGAAGGGCCTGATTATCTGTTTTCTCACTGAAATGTGGGAGCGCTTCTCATATTACGGCATGCGCGGTCTCTTACTACTCTATCTGGTGCAACATTTTCTGTTCGGTGATCGCGAAGCGTCGATCATTTATGGCGGATACATTGCACTGGTTTACATTATGTCGATCTTTGGCGGCGTTTTGTCAGATCGCTATCTCGGCCAACGCAAAGCGGTCACTTACGGCGCAATCCTGCTCGTGTTGGGCCATTTTGGCATGGCGTTCGAAGGCGCGGGATCGAAGGAAACGCTGACTTTTGCTGGCAATGATTATGTCATCGAAGATGTCGGTCGAGATGACAATCGCAAACTCTTTATCGATTACGAGGGACAGACGCGACGGATCGTCTTCGATTCCTACCAATATCTGACCGTCGGAGATCAGCGCTTTGAGCCCATAAATGACGAGGGACAGGGCGATTATGCCATCCAGAAAAATACCCGCGGTCTCGTTCAAAATATGTGCGCAGTTGTCGGGCTCGGTTGCGCTGGGCCAGCGCCTTCGACCGACCTACTGCTGCAAGGAACAACTTATCCCACGACGATGAGAAAAAACGCTGATGGCAGCGTTGACATGCTGGTCCAATATGGTGGTGCAGAGCAAATCGTCAGCGAGCTCAGCCAAAGCGATATTCTGGTCTTGCCAACAGCAGATGAGAATAAGGCTGCTGATACCAGCCTCGTGCTCGCCACCATTGCGGATGGCAGTTACTCGACCAGCGTTCAAAAACAGCAATTCTTCGTCAATATCCTATTTCTGTCTCTGGCGCTGATAATCGCCGGAGTCGGGTTCTTGAAACCAAACATTTCAACCATCGTGGGTGATCTGTATGAGCCAGGCGACGAACGTCGTGATAGCGGCTTCACCATTTTCTATATGGGCATCAATCTCGGAAGCTTCCTAGCCACCTGGTCGTGCGGCATACTCGGCATTGTCTATGGCTGGGCCTATGGCTTTGGCCTGGCAGGAATCGGCATGCTGGCAGGCCTGATCGTGTTCCAGTGGGGGCAGAGATATCTCGGCGACGTCGCAGAACCGCCAAACCCTGAAAAACTCAAACAAAGCGTGCTCGGACCGATCAATATCGAATGGGCTTGCTATATTGGTGGCCTCGTTTTGGTCATCGGCGCAATGTCTTTGCTTTTTGTTGCCCGCATCATTGGACCGATGTCGATGATAATCGGAATTGTCTTCTTTCTGGGCTTCATTCTGTATTCCTTCCTAAAACTGAAAGGCGTGCAGCGGTCTCGTATGTGGGCCGCGCTCTATTTTGCTGTTGCGCAAATTCCGTTCTGGTCATTGTTTGAGCAGGCAGGCTCTTCGCTAACATTGGTCACAAGCCGATTGGTAGATACAAATATCTTCGGGATCGACGTTCCGACCCCGGTCTTTCAATCTTTGAATGCGGGGTTCATTTTCCTGTTTGCGCCGATCATTGCCTGGCTTTGGATCTGGCTCGGTCGACGTGGCTGGGAGCCTTCCACACCGGTTAAATTCGCGATCGGCGTCTTTGGGGCAGGGCTTGGCTATATGGTTCTGGTCTCAGGCATGAACAGTGTCGGGGCCTCGGCCTTAACGCCCGTCTTCTTCATCTTTGCCATCTATTGGGTGCACACGATGGCAGAGTTGATGGTCTCGCCGGTGGGTTTATCAGCGATGACGAAACTGGCACCGGCGCGCCTGGTTGGGTTCTTCATGGCCGCGTGGTTTGTTTATTCAGGAATCGCCAATGCGTTGTCAGGTGTCATCGCAGCCGCGGCGGGGGCCGAGACCGTCGGCGGACAAATCGTCGATGTCGCAGCCGCCAAATCCGGATATATTCAGGTCTTCTCGTCGATTGGCTATATCGGTATGGGGGTTGGCGTCGTCATGTTGCTGATCGCGCCGATCGTAAAATCCTGGATGAAGGAAAGCGAGATGGCAGTGGACTCGCTTGATGATTAATTGCAGGCGAGCGGAGAGAAGCCAGCGTAATCGCAGATGATCAAGCCGCGTAGGTTTTGCCACATACTGATTGCGGTCGGGCTTGTGTTTGCAAGCCCAATCGCGGCTGCACGACAGACTCAGGATACGAAAATCAAAACCTGGCCAAAACCAGAATACCCCACGTTGGCGTCATGGTTTCGTTGGGAAGGGTATTGCGAGGTTCGTTTCGCGATTGACGAAGCGGGCTTTCCATTCGCGGTCGAACCATCCTGTTCCAGACGCATCTTCTGTTTTGACGCCAAACGCGCGGTCACGGCTTCAACATTCTATCCCAAACTTGTTGATGGCGTGCCAACAGTTCGCACCAATGTGGTTTATCCGTTACAATACAGTTTCAACTTTGAGCAGTTTGACGAGGAAGCTCATAAACTGAAATTGGAGCCGTGCGAAGAGCGCGCCGTTGCTTAACCCGCGCCGCCGACGGTCAGGCCGCCGACTTTCAGCGTCGGCTGACCGACTCCCACAGGGACAGACTGACCGGCTTTGCCGCACGTGCCGACGCCATCATCCATTGCGAAATCATTGCCGATCATTTCAACCTGACTGAGCGCTGTCGGGCCATGCCCGATCAAAGTCGCATTCTTTACCGGTGCGACGACTTTGCCATTCTCGACGAGATAAGCTTCTGTGCACTGAAACACGAAATTGCCAGAGGTGATGTCGACTTGGCCACCGCCGAAATCGACCGCCCAAATGCCTTTTTTGATCGAGGCAACAATTTCGTCTGGATCGTCTTTGCCGCCGAGCATCACGGTATTGGTCATGCGGGGCATGATCGACGCATCATAGGCTTCGCGGCGGCCATTGCCCGTTGGGGCAACGCCCATCAGGCGCGCATTCTGGCGATCCTGCATATAGCCTTTCAGGATTCCGTCTTCGATCAGGACGGTGCGATTCGTGGGCGTGCCTTCATCATCGACCGATAGAGATCCGCGGCGCGCATCAATCGTGCCATCATCGATAATGGTCACGCCCTTCGAGGCGACTTGCTCTCCAACGCGGCCAGAATAGACACTCGTTCCCTTGCGATTAAAATCACCCTCCAGACCGTGTCCGACCGCTTCGTGCAACAGCACTGCCGGCCAGCCGGGCCCAAGCACGACTTCCATTGCGCCAGCCGGAGCGGGAATCGACTCAAGGTTTACTTCAGCCTTGCGCAGCGCTCGCATCGCCAGACCTTGCCAGCGTTCGGCGGCGATCCATTCATCATAGGCCGCGCGCCCGCCGGCGCCAGCAGAGGCAGATTCGCGTCGACCGTTCTGTTCCAGTGTCACAGACACATTCAAACGAACGAGCGGGCGGACATCATGAAACGCCTCTCCCGCCGGGCGGAGAATATCGATCTGCTCATGGCTGCCGGCAAGCGAGACAGAGACTTGCACCACACGCGGGTCCTTGGCGCGCACCCAGGCGTCGATTTCGGCCAGCAACCCGGTTTTCACGGTGAAGTCGGGGGCTTCGGTGGGATCTATTGGCGAATAAAGCTGCCGATTCGTTGGCGTCGGGCTAGATGCCAGATTGCCTGTATAACCGCGTTTCGCTTGTCGTGCAGTGTCCGCGGCGCGCCGAATCGCGTCGATGGTCAGCTCGCCAGAATGAGCGTTTCCGCTTGCTTCGCCGGCAACGACGCGCAGTCCAAAGCCCTGGCTGGTATCATAAGTGGCAGATTTCAGGCGCCCATCATCAAACACGAAACCCTCTGCGCGGGATCGTTGAACGTAAATATCGCCATCATCCGCATCTTTCGCGGCATCAGCGAGCAATTGAGTGGCGTCTTGGGTGTCAAAAGGCAGATCTGTGTAAGTCATACCTTGTATGTGACGTGACAGGGGCACCGGATCAAGCACCCCTGTGCGCGTAAAATATTATCCAGCTGGTTCAAACGAGAATCGAGACAGCTGACGCTCAGCTAATTCCCAACCTGGCTTTAATTCGAGCGATGTCTGAAAGTCTTCGTAGGCTCCGTTCACATCGCC
>JBCCDZ010000253.1:0-4630 GCA_039030525.1 Pseudomonadota bacterium
CCAAGTCCATCCGCGCCATAAAGGTGGGCGCAATCTGGTCTAACACCTCTGGAGCCGATAGGGCATTTACAGTGCCTTATAAAATAGTCTATAAAACCATCACATATTAAATTTTAGATTTTTGACAAAAGACAGTTTGGACTTTTATGGCCGTTAACCCGAACCAATTTCAAAATTACGATCCAAAGAACGATCCACGCAAAGCGGACGATTCCAAGAATTTCATGATGTTTATTCTTGTCTCTCTTATTCTTCTTTTTGTGTTTGATTCATATGTGATGCAGCCGAAATTGGCGAAGCTTCAGGAAATTGAAGACATTAAAAATGGCAAAACCATCAAAAAGGATGTCGTTACGAAAATCGAAAAGGCTGAACCAAAGTCACGGGACGATGTCTTGCTTCCCACTGTTATCCAGTTCAACAAGCCGCTTCTGCAGCTATGGCGGTGTTATACAGGGCTCGCATTAAAACCGGTTTCAGAGCGATCCGAGAATTTTCAAGAAAATTGGAAACAACCCGCGATGAGACGTTAGGAGGCTGTTTGCAAACCTGTGCCGGAATGGGGCAGTTCGAGACGGAATACCAATTACTGCCGGGCAAACCGGGCCAGATCGGCGGCTGTGTCACCGCTAATATCTGGACAAATATTGATTAATAGCTCTGCCGCATGACACGTCCCGCGCACTTCACGGCAGCGCGCTGACACGCCAGCGGCCATTAATCGGCGGTAGAAAACCAGACCTTCATCGCGCAATGGATCGCATTCATTCACGCTGATCATGGTGCGCGGCAGGCCTTTGACATCCTCTACGCTGGCAAAAAGTGGCCAGGCGAGCGGGTTTTTCGCTTCGAACGCCTCCATGCCATATGCCATAGCGCCGCGATTGCTGTGCAGGCCGATCAGGATGCCGTTATTCTCGACCGATGAAGGCAGATCGTCTTGCGGCCACTGGCCTGCAATATAAGGGCACAGCGCATAAAGCCCGTTGACCAGACCGATATCGCCGTCCTGCTTGAGTTTCAGCCCGGTCGCCAATGTCAGGTTGCCACCGCCGCTCTCGCCCGCAATCACGATCTTATCGGTATCAATGCCGAGCGACGCCGCGTTTTCGTGCAGCCAGTGAACGCCGGACACGCAATCATTCAGGCCGGCTGGGAACGGCGCGACTTCGGGCGCCGAGGACGGGGTCAGTGCGTTGCGAAAATCGACCATGGCAACGGCCACGCCATTCGCAGCAATGATTTTCGACCAGGCCCGATAATTCCCGTAAAAGCAGGAGAAGGTCATCATCCCGCCGCCATGGATGTAATAGACACATGGCACCGGGTCGGTGCCTTCAGGGCGAACGAACCGTATTTTGATCGTGTTGCCGTCTGGCTGAGACGTGAATTCATGCTCCGAGATCGACAAACCCGTTGACGGCGCAGTTGCCTCATTGTCCATCATTTCGAGCATCATGCGCATTTGCTCAGCGGCGGCTTTCACCTCCGGCGCATTCGCTTCAGCCAATTGCGCTTCGCGTGACGTGACATCACTGTCTTGCGTTGGGCTCGGGAAAAGGCCCAGCGCGGCTTTGATGCGCGGGTCTAGTCGTGTATCATTTGCGATGTCTGCCATGGCGCTTCATCTCCCTGCCTGTCGCACGAAAACAAGCATAGGACATGGGTTGATTGCCAGTTTGTCGTCGCGACAAGGCTAGCGATCAAGCAAATTGCGGGGCGATCTTGAGGTTCTTCACCCAGCCGAGCTTTTCATACATCAGAAGAATGGTGCCATTATAGTCGACAATTCGGTTCCACAGACCTTTGCGAGGGCGGTGCAGTGCGCTTTGGGGTTGCTCATGATGGTGATCATGAAAGGCTTCGCCGCCGGTCAGAAGGCCGATCAGGTGATCTGCCCATTTGGGTGTCGGTAAATGCCCGAGGACATTGATGCCATAGACTGTGGCGTGGAACTGAATGGCGCGCCCGATGACGAAACAGGCATGACAAATCGCGGTCAGAATCAGCGATCCGCCGGCGGCCCAGACGATGAGATAGATTGCGGCCGGGACAACGAGGTGCAGAACCAGCGACAGCGAATTGTAGAATTGATCCATCCAGACAACAATTGGCTGCTTCTTCAACCACATCGGCATGGGTCGCATCATGTCCTTGGCGTCGCGCCATATGATCCACCCGACCCAGGCCCAACGTTTTGACTCAAACGGATTGTGCGGATCGCCTGGCTTGTCAGAGAAGCGATGATGCTGGCTGTGATAATTGACCCAGTCGCGCACATTGCCTTGCATCGCGATCATCAGATTGATCATGGTGAGGACCTGGCCGGGCGCTTTCAGCTCTCCGGCTTTGTGCTGCATGATGCGGTGAAGCGGGCCAATGCCAGCATTACAGACAAAGATCGACAAGGCGACGATGCCCATGCCGAGCGGCAGATAATACCAACGCAAAGTGAGACCTGACAAAGCCACGCCAAGCACAATCACCGTGATCAGCGTCGCCAGACCGAGCGCAGGGTAGAGGATCGCCGAGAAGAAACTCGCAAAGTTGAACGTGGTCCATGTTTTCGGAATCGCGACTGAGCGAGGGATCATTCTGAAAGCCTCCAAGAGCTGGTAATGTGAGTATGCGAACAGGTCGCTTATGAAGTTGTTAAGACTCACTCGCAAATCCGAAAAGGTCTGATCTGATCAATTCTCTGCAATCTTTTGAAGTGTGACGGGAGAGTCACGATTTTCGCAACTCTCCCGTGTAACGCTATCGATTATCGAACTCGGATCGCACCAATTCCAGGCCACGGCGCGTGATCCGATACGGCTGACCTTGCTTCGACGCGATCGCGCGCCGGCGTTTCAGCTTGCGAAACAAGAACACGTCGAGGCCAGGCGCGCGCCAGCCATCGCGATTGATGACGATCACCCGATCGATTTTGCGGTGTTCATTGCGCTCGATTTCAATCCGCCCGCCTTGTGCGAGCATGTGAAGAATGCGCTGTTCAGCGCGAGAGATATCCATTGTCTTGAATGTCCGATGGAGCGTGACATGCACGCATTGAAACAGACTGATCCATGGTTTGGATCAGAGCTCTGGTCTGTTTCTGGCCCTGCAGCGATAGGATCGCCTAAGGGCCTTTACCGGGTCTCGGACAGGTTGAACATAAAGTCTCCGTTAAGCGGGCCGAATAGCGAAAAGGGCAGGCTTTCGTCAAGCCCGCTCGCCGTGGCCGCGAAAATATGGCTTAGTCCGTTTCACCCAAGCAGAGATAAAAGAACGTGGAGGAAAACACATGAGCAAGATGAATGACATGCTGTCGGGCTTGCGCCGGGTGGTGACCGCGAATGATGCTGACGGCAAGTCTCACATCATGATTGATGGCGGGCCAGCGGATGAATTTCGAACCGGCGATCTCGGCGGCTTGCTTGAGATCTGGCATGACCAAGTCTCGGGCCCACTCGATGCGCAGCCTTGCGAAGATAAAGGTGCGGGCACGCCAGTTCTGTCGCCGGATAAAGGCAAGGTGAAAATCCGTTGGTTCACCGCAGCTCCAACGCCGGAAGGTGCGCCGCCGGAAATGATCGCGGATCTAACGCGCCAGGCGTTCATCGCCATTGGCGCAGGGGACCATCAGCCTGACACCTCGAAACATCCGGCCATGCACACCACGCACACTCTGGATGCGATCATTCTGGTGAAAGGACGCGTCCGGCTGATCCTTGATAAGGAAGAAACCGTGATTGGCCCTGGCGACGTAGTGATCCAGCGTGCGACCAATCATGCCTGGGCGGTCGATAATGACGAGCCGGCTCTATTTGTGGCTGTTTTGGTCGATCGCACTTAAGGTTTCAGCTGAGGCGATGCTCTCAGCCCAGGTCTCGCACCCCAGCTTGCCGCGACAATCGCCGCGCACTTCCAGGGATGCATGGCTGACGCCAAAGCCCTTATTGTCGGCCGTTGAGACCAGGCTGACCACCGCATCTGTCGCTGACAGCTCTTCTGCCTGTCCGCACTTTTCACAGACAAAGAAAGCCAGCGGCACATCGCTCGGCCCGAGATCAAGCGCGAAATAGGCGTTGAGGCTTTCGACCCGTGTGACGAATCCGAGCGAGACCAGAAAGTCGAGCGCGCGATAAGCGGTTGGTGGTGACACCGATCCGACACCATCCAGCGATGCGAGCACTTCATATGCCGTGAGCGGACGCTTAGCGTCCAATAACAGGGTCAGTACGTGCTTGCGAATGGCCGTGAGGCTCTTGCCATTGAGCTGCGCTTCTTCAGCGGCGGCCTGAACCAGATCCTCTTTCGAGGGTTTGGCGGCGTCCGGCTGGCGCCATCTGCGGCGATGCAGGCGGCGTTTTCCAGTGGCGGGCGTGCGTGTACGAAGTCGTGTCATAGTATGACGTATATGCCTGCCTTGCCTTGCCGTCGAGTTAAATTCTTCGCGTTGACGTAAACGGAGCAGTTGACGAGGGTAAAAATGAAACATAATAAGAACAAATAGTGGACAGAATGATGGAATAGGGCTGATATGAGTGCGATAACCACCACGTCTGACGTGCTTGACGAGGCTTTGCGGCGTGCCGGGTTAGAAGATGCGTTCGATGATCGTGGGCTGGCTTATGAAGATTGCCCC
>JBCCDZ010000254.1:0-4624 GCA_039030525.1 Pseudomonadota bacterium
AGCCCAGTTCGGTGAATGTTGTCACGCGGTTTCTTTCTTATAGACGTGCAAAGAACGACAGACGTTCCTCGCACGGCGGCACACTTTTGGTGCCGGGGAGGGAACGACCCGCGTGAACAGGGGCGCTTGATTTTCTGATTGTCTAAAGGACCGAAATCCTCCCCGCGGACGCCAGGTGCGATTCACGCTATTTGGTCCATGCACCGATTTCGGTGCGTTAACGCGGGCCACATGCGCCCGGTTTGATTAAAGGTCAATGAAGAATCTGCTTTAATGACTGCGTGCGGGCTTAGTCATCATCTTGCATTTTTTGCGCTTCCTTGCGCAAACGGGCGAACATTTCCGAGACGTCTTCATCCTCATCATCACCTGCTTTGGGGTCGGATGCCTCTTCGCCGGTCAAGGCTTCAAGCGTGAGTTCGTCTTCTTCGTCGATCACAGGATCAGCTTCGATTTCGGGCTCAGGTTCAACCTCTTCCGGCTCAGGTTCTGCCACAACAGGTGTGGGCGCGACCGCCGCAGCCTCATCAAACCGCCCCAGAATCGTTTCTGATGCAATTAAGGTCTGACCCGGTGTCGGCAGAACTGTCACCGCCGCCGGCA
The DNA here is from genome assembly GCA_039030525.1 of Pseudomonadota bacterium. Taxonomy (GTDB): domain Bacteria; phylum Pseudomonadota; class Alphaproteobacteria; order Caulobacterales; family Hyphomonadaceae; genus Henriciella. The sequence goes on from JBCCDZ010000254.1 coordinate 604, forward strand.
GATAGAGATCACACCAACCACCCAGGCGTATCGTGCCAATATTACGGCCGAGTCTGACCGCATCGCCGGCTTCTGCATCAATCTCCAAACGCGGTCCGAGACCACCAGTTGCGAATCGCATCCCGACCGCGCGCTCACCGCTCTGTAGCGAAACAAATGCCACCGCCAGGCCGGGTCGGTCCGGCTTCATTGCGGCAAACGCCGCCGGATCGCCCACTTCGCGAATAATATGGTCAATGGCGCCATCCATCGGCGCATGAATTCCGTTTGTCTGGGTCGGCCCGATGGAAACCCGGACCCGCGTCCATTCTGCCCCTTCAAGGCGAAGCTCGTCTGGCGGGGTCGCGCCGCCGACCGAAACCACCATGCCATCCGTTGGCGTGACAATCAGGTCTTCCGCCTCTGGCGGTGTCCGCTCGGCCGTACGCGTCGCAAACAGGATGACAACCGCAGCAATGAAGCCGAGCCAGAACAGAATGCCGAGGACATATCCCAGCAGGATGCCAACCAGCAGCGCCGCGAGCGCGCCGACATAGCCTTCCAGGTCAAAGCCGCCGCGCAGCCAGGGAAATCTCTCGCGACTGAAATCCTTATCTGCCATGGGACCAAGGTCTCCTATTCAGCGGCCACTGCGAGGGCGTCTCGTTTGGCCTGACGCGCCCACATATCGGCATATTCGCCCTCAGCTGCCAAGAGGGCGTCATGTGTTCCGCGTTCAATCACCTGACCCGCCTTCAAGACGACAATCTCGTCCGCGTTCTGAACCGTCGACAATCTGTGCGCGACCATCAAGGTTGTTCGTCCTTTAGAAGCCTCGTCCAGCGCTTCCTGCACCGCCGCTTCGGTGGCGCTGTCGAGCGCTGACGTCGCCTCGTCCAAGACCAGGATCGCAGGGTCCGCCAGGATCACCCGGGCAATGCCGACCCGCTGTTTCTCACCACCGGAAAGCTTCAAGCCACGTTCACCGACGCGGGTGTCCCATCCATCAGGCAGGCTTTCAATGAAATCGAGCAATTGTGCACGGCGCGCTGCATCGCGCAGCTCGTCTTCTGTTGCATCCGGCTTGGCATAGCCGATATTCGAGCGGATCGTCTCATTGAAGAGCACCACATCTTGCGGCACCAGACCGAGCGACTGTCGCAGACTTTCCTGCGTGAGATCGCGAACATCATTGCCATCGACAAGGACCCGGCCATCCAACACATCATAGAAGCGGAATAGCAACTTGAGCAGGGTCGACTTACCAGCGCCCGATGTGCCGACAAAAGCGATCTTCTTCCCCGATGGCAGATCGAAGCTGACATCACTGACGCCAACTGCACGCGCATCGTGCGTGAAGCTGACTTTGTCGAAAACGACATCTCCAGATGGCGCCTTCAGAGCCTTGGCGTCCGGCTTGTCGGCGACTTCGGGTTTCATGCCGAGCAGGCCATAGAGTTTTTCCAGGTCGACGGCGCCTTGCTTAATCTCACGCCAGGCCCAGCCGAGAATGTTGAGCGGCGCGTAGAGTGATATGAACATCATCATCACCGCGGTGAGATCGCCAATCTGCATACTACCTTGCGAGACATTCCAGGCTGATAGGACCAATGCCGTCAGCAGACCCACATTCATCACCAGAGCCTGCGCCCCGTTCAGGACATACATAGAGCGCACCGCATCGACATAGCGTAGATTGTAATTGCGCATCGCATCATTGAAGCGCCCCGTTTCCCGCGTCTCCGCGGCGAAGGATTTCACGGTTTCAAAATTGGTCAGAATGTCGACTGAGATCCCGCGGAATTTGGTGTCCGCTTCATTCATACGGCGTCGCTGACGCACCCGCCATTCCGTGATCATGATCGTGGCGACGGCATAGATGACAATGGTCACAACCGCGACCAAAGACAGCAGAGCATCATAGGCGACAGCCAATGCTATCGCCGCCAATATCAATCTCACAAAGGTCGGGCCGATATTGAATGCGAGGAAACGTATGAGATAATCGATCGCCCCTGCGCCGCGCTCGATCACCCGGTTCAGCGCACCCGTGCGGCGCGTTTGGTGGAAGCCGAGCGACAAGCTCTGGGCATGGCCAAAGGCGTCAACGCAGGCAATGCGCTGCGCGTCCTGACTGACGGGCGAGAACAACCAGTCGCGCATTTGCGGCAGGCCTGCGCCGAGAAAACGGACGCCAAACGCAATGCCGAGCCAGATCATTGCCGGACCAAAGCCAGCTTCGTTCGCGACGAGTTTGTTGATGGCGTAGCCCAATAGGAGTGGGAACGCCACTTCCAGCACCGCAGCCCCTAAAGTCAGCAAAATGGCTAACACCATGACGGGTCGCCATTTGCTGAGTTCTGGCCGCGCCAGCAGTTTCAGTATTCGTCCGATCGAAACACCAATGCCGCCATCAGCGCTTTCGATCTTATCCGGGTCTGCAGTTTGGGTATGAGCACTCATAGCCCGCCATATGGGGCGGGCTATGACATATTCATAGAGTTTTTTTGCAAAACGCGCTGTCGGTTTAGAATTTGCCGCTTAGCGTGATCTTCGCGCTTATTGGCGCACCAACTGTTGCCTGGTGCGTGCTGTGCGAGGTCGGGAAATAGAGCTCATCGGTGAGATTCTCGACATTCAGCTGAATGCGCAAATCATCTGAGATGTCATAATAAGCCGCCGCATCGAACCGTGTGTACGCAGGCAGGGTTGGGTGCGGATCGGTGTCGCCAATGTCGAAGTCCGTAATGAAAGACTCGTCCTGATAGGTTGCCCCGAGGCCAAAGCCGAGCCTGTCGGTGACTTGATAAGCGCCCCAGATAGAAAAAGTGTTCTCCGGCAGCTCACGCGGGATTTCTGCGCCATTATCGGTTTCGCCATCAAGATAGCTATACCCGGCCGTGACAAAGAGCTGCTCGGTCACATTGCCCTGCAATTGCAGTTCGAAACCATCGACTTCGAGGCCGCGTTCTTCGAAATCCTCTTCCGTATCGGGATCACGCTGCTGCGTGGTCTGCTCGTTCTGGAAATAAGCGGCAGTGAAACTCATACCCGGGACAAAATCCCATTTGACACCAATTTCTGCCGTTTCGAAAACATCAGGATCAAACGGGTTGCCGCTGCCAATGCTCACGAATTGCTCGCCTGATCGCGGCAGGAAGCTCTCACTATAACTTGCATAGAGCGAGACATTTTCCTGCGGTTTGAAAATGATTCCGGCGCGCGGAGAGATACGCTCATCTGTGCTGGAGCGAGGATCGATTGTGATGATGCCCCTATTAAAATCGTCCCGATCCGTGACATCGACCGCAAAATCAAAGCTGTCGAAACGTACGCCGAGCACGATATCGAGATACGGGTTCACCTCGATTTGGTCATTCACATAGACCGAAAACACTTCAACCTCTGCTGAAGAGCGATCATTCAGGTCTGCCGTGAAATCATTCGTGGTCGCAAGACCATCGAAATTGACACCGGCCCCGCCGCGAAAGTTCAGCGGCTGCTGCACCAGGAAGAACTCAACATCGTCCGATGATCCGGTCCAGAGCGCATTGAAACGATCATTGTCATTCGACGTGTCGATATATTCCAGACCGGTCACGAATGTATGGCCGATGGAGCCCGTCTCAAACTCGCCGATCAGATCACCGGTTAGTGTGAAGCTTTGGCGCTGGGTGGTATCGAGATAGCCATCAATTCCGACACGGGTCGGATCTTCCTCCGGCTCATAGGATGACGCGTAAAAGTTCTGATACAGTTTGTCATAATCGCTATAAGACGCGGAAACCCGGCCTTTCAGCGTGTTGCTGAACTGATGCTGCACCACGCCTCGGAGCAAGTGCGCTTCCAACTCCGTCGTGTTCAGGTCGGCATCGCCAAAGACGATATCTTCGAACGCCTCAACCGGTTCACCATTGGCGCCCGTCGGGATGCCGCGATCGATGAACCGCTCGTGATTGATATATTCGTAAGACAGATCCAGCGTGGTATCAGGGGATAGTTCGATCTTGGCGGTCGGATTGATGCCGAACCGGTCGCCATC
>JBCCDZ010000255.1:0-4619 GCA_039030525.1 Pseudomonadota bacterium
ATAATTGACGGTCAGCGGGAAGAAGTCTTGTCCTGGCTTCGCAGATTTTGCGAAGGTCGCGGTCGCGAGCAGGCTTGCGTCCCCGTAGGTCACCATAACGGCGCCGTCGGCTTGACGGGCGACTTGGCCCGTTTCGATTTTCAGTGTCCGGCCGGCCCATTCCAGCGAGACTGATTGCTTATCAAACATACGATTTGCTTTCTTTCATACATACGAAAAACCCGCCTCGGCCAAATGCCAGGGCGGGTTGTTGTGAGAGCCTACCGGCGAATGCCGAGCTCTCCGATGAGCGTTTGATAACGCTCGTCACTTTTCCTCTTTACATAATCGAGGAGTTTGCGTCGGGTGGCGACCATCGCCAGAAGTCCGCGACGCGAATGATTATCTTTCTTATTGTCCTGGAAGTGTCCAGTCAGATTGTTGATCCGTTCTGTGAGGATCGCGACCTGGACTTCAGGGCTACCCGTGTCACCTTCGGTGCGGGCAAATTTCTTGATCAGTTCAGCTTTACGCTCTGCAGTGATCGACATCGGCATACTTTCATTTGTCGCCTTGCGGCGGGTTTCAGATACGGCCTTCTGGCCAGAGTTTTGAGGGAGGGCGGCGCCGGTTCAGCCGCGTCCGAGATGTCGTCCAGACGGGCTAGTGGAGCGCTTAGCTCGCTACAAGCGGGGCATTTGGCACATTTGGTTGCATTTGGAAAGGCCTAGCGTGCGCCTTTAACCCCGCTCATCCTCGCGAATGCGGGGATCTGGTGCGGCAAGTCCATTCAAGCGGAACGAGATCCCCGCATGCGCGGGGATGAGCGCGTTTTTACAGCCCCACCGCCGTCAACGCTTCTGCCTGCGACGCAGCCAGCTTCTCCTCGCTAAACCCGACCAGACTTTCCTCAAACAGGCGGTGATAATTCAGCTCCGCGCCGAGCCGCAAATAGGCCGCGCCAAGGCCGATCGCGGCGCGATCCATGAAGACAAATTCCCGCGGGATCGTCACCGGCCCTTTTTCCTTCAGCAATTGGCGGACAGAAAATGCTTCCTTGCGGCCATATTCGCCGGGCTTGATACCATCTGCGACACTGCGCACGCGGTCATCAATCAACGGGCCATAGATGAATTTCGCCCAGATCGTCAGCACGTCCACCAATTCGCGGTTGAGGCCTTTAAAGCCCCATTTCTCAAATGCCGCATAAATCGCGTCAAAATCATCCGCCAGCAGGCCGCGATAGAGATCGACTACGCCGCCAACAAAACTGACCGGGAAGATGCGGACACAGCCAAAATCGAGGAGATTAAGCCCCTCCCCGTCCTGGGTGACTTGATAATTGCCAAGATGCGGATCGCCGTGAATGACCGCTGCCTGGGTGAAAGGCTGCCACCAGGTCCAATAGAGATGCCGCGCTATCGTGTTGCGCAGCGCCTGCGGAGCGTCCTCATATGCGTTAAGACGCTCGCCGCTGAGCCAGGTCATAGTTAGCAAACGGTCTGTACTGAGCTCTGGCACCAGGTCTGGCACGTCGACATAGGCGGCATCGCGCAGCAAATGGCGATACAGCGCCATATGTTTGGCCTCGCGGGCATAATCCAATTCTTCGCGCAGCCGGTCGGTAATCTCCTCGACAACTTCGCTGGGGTCGACTGAGCCGTCGAGCCGTTTGAACATGCCGAGCAGCATTTTCAGCTGTCCGACATCACTTTCCACGGCTGACGTCATATCGGGATATTGCAGCTTGCAAGCGACCTCGCGGCCATCATGCAAGGTGGCGCGGTGCACCTGGCCCAGACTGGCAGCATGTGCGGCTTCTTTGCCGAATTCAGCAAATTTGCTCTGCCAGTCGGCGCCGAGCTCGGCCCGCATCCGGCGGCGTACGAACGGCCAGCCCATAGCCGGGGCTTGGGCCTGTAGTTGGCTGAGATGCTCAGAATATTCTTCAGGCAGGATATCCGGCACCGTAGAGACCATTTGCGCCACTTTCATCAGCGGGCCTTTCGACTTGCCGAGGGCCGCCGCCAGCGCTTTGGCAATGCGTTCATCCCCTTTTTCACCGCCAAACATGGCGTTCGCGGCAAAGGTCAGGCCCGCACCAGACAGATTGGTGCCAACCTTCACGGTCCGCCCCAACCGCGCCGAGAGGCGGTTGCGTTCAGGGTCTTTATCGAGGTCTTGCGTGTCGCTCATCGCCGCTTTCCATCCTATTTCAACAGATATAGGGCCAAAAGCGCAGCCGCGAAGAGGAGAAGGAGTCGCGGGGCGGAAAGAACGTGTCTATATTCCCCGCATGACGGGACCGAATCGCAAGCTCAGCATCTCTGAAATGGCCGCCGCGAAAGCGCCAGTGGCGAAGACCGATGCTGAATATCTCACCGGATTGAACCCGGAACAGACAGAAGCTGTCCTGACGACAGAGGGGCCGCTGCTGGTTCTGGCAGGCGCGGGCACCGGCAAGACACGCGTTCTGACGACGCGCCTGGCGCACATTATTGCTTCCGGCCTGGCCTATCCGAGCCAGACCCTGACCGTGACCTTTACCAATAAAGCGGCGCGGGAAATGCGCGAACGGGCGCTGAAACTGACCGGTGAGGCTGGCGAAGGCCTGCGCTGGCTTGGCACGTTCCACTCGATCTCGGCGCAGATCCTGCGACGGCATGCCGAACTGGTCGGCTTGAAATCCAGTTTCACGATCATCGACACAGATGACCAGGTGCGCCTGTGCAAGCAGATTATTGAAGCCGCGGAGATTGATCCGAAACGCTGGACGCCGCGCTATCTTGCCGGTCTGATTGATGGCTGGAAGAAGAACCGCGCGCTGCTGCCGGACAAAGTCCCCAGCGATGAGGCTTATCAATTCGCCGATGGCAAAGGCATCAAATGCTATGAGACCTATCAGGCCCGTTTAAAGGTGCTGAATGCCTGCGATTTCGGCGACTTGCTGATCCACAATATTACCTTGTTCCAGCAGAATCCGGACCTGCTCGCCGACTTCCATCGCAAGTTCAAATATATCCTGGTCGATGAGTATCAGGATACCAATGTCGCTCAATATCTCTGGTTACGTCTGCTCGCTCAAGGTAATTCCAATATCTGCTGTGTCGGCGACGATGATCAGTCCATCTATGGCTGGCGTGGCGCAGAGGTCGATAATATCCTGCGCTTCGAGAAGGATTTCCCAGGCGCGAAAACCATCCGCCTGGAGCGCAATTACCGCTCGACCGAACCGATCCTGGCAGCGGCCTCAGCGGTGATCTCTCACAATAAGGGCCGGCTCGGCAAAACGCTGTTTGTCGGCGGTGACTGGGCCGGCGACCCGGACGCGAAAAAGGTCCAGGTGCGCGGCCTATGGGATGGCGAAGCCGAAGCCCGCATGATCTGTGATGAGATCGAGGCCTGGACGGCCAAAGGCGGCAAGCACCGTTATGAAGATTGCGCCATTCTGGTCCGCGCCTCCTGGCAGATGCGCCTGTTTGAAGAGCGCCTGATCATTCTTGGCATTCCGTATCGCGTGATTGGCGGACCGCGCTTCTTCGAGCGGGCGGAAATCCGTGACGCGATGGCCTATTTGCGGCTGATCCGGTCAACCGATGATGACCTTGCGTTTGAGCGCGTGGTCAATCAGCCGAAGCGCGGGGTTGGCAATACGACCGTGCAAAAGCTGCAGCGCTATGCCCGCGATGATGGCCGCAGCCTGTTCACGCTGACCCCAATGGTGTTGCAGACCGATGAGATTAAGGGCCCGGGCAAGCGTGGGCTGACCCGGTTTATCGAGCAGATCAATCTTTGGCGCGACCGCCACAATAATGGCATGAGCCATACCGACCTCGCCCAGACCATTCTCGATGAGTCTGGCTATACCGACATGCTGCAAAAAGATCGCAGCCCGCAGGCACAGACACGGCTCGACAATCTCAAAGAGCTGATCAATGCGATGGGCGAGTTCGAGAACCTGACCGGCTTCCTGGAACATGTTGAATTGGTCATGGATTCTGGTGGCGGCTCGAATGGTGACGAGGTGCAGATCCTGACCTTGCATGGCGCCAAAGGGCTGGAATGGCCGCAAGTCTTCCTGCCGGGCTGGGAAGAAGAAGTATTCCCGTCGCGCCGCAGTCTCGATGAAAGCGGCATGAAAGGCCTCGAGGAAGAACGCCGCCTGGCTTATGTTGGCATCACGCGCGCCCGCGAAGTGTGCCGCATTTCCTTTGTCGCCAATCGCCAGATTTTTGGCCGCTGGCAAAGCGTGCTGCCGAGCCGCTTCGTCGATGAGCTGCCGCATGAGCATGTCGAGGCAGAGGCCGAGACTGGCTATTCCTCGCTGCCCGGCAGTGAGGATGGCTTTACCGGCACGGTCGAGGATCTCGGCGAACGCTCGAATTATACCTCACCGGGTTGGCGGCGGTTGAAAGAGAATGCTGGGCGCTATGATGCGAGCCCGGTGATTGATGGCAAAGCGACCTTGATGGCCTCAGAGACCGGACAATCCGGGTTCAAGCTTAACCAGCGCGTGTTTCATGAGAAGTTCGGCTATGGCAAAGTGATGGACGCGAACGGGACGAAATTGACCGTGGCGTTTGAGAAGGCCGGGGTGAAGAAAGTGATCGCGACGTTTGTGACCGGGGTGTGAACCGAGA
>JBCCDZ010000256.1:0-4604 GCA_039030525.1 Pseudomonadota bacterium
ATGGCTTCCAGAATGGATCGTCCGTGCACGCGTTCCTGTTCATATTCATCGACCACAACGATGGCATTATCGATCAGAAGGCCGAGCGAAATCACCAAACCGGTGACTGACATCTGATGCAGGGGGTAGCTGAAGAAATTGAACAGGGTCAGCACCAGCGCCACAGTCAGTGGCAGTGCCATGCCAACCACAAAAGCGGCCCGCCAACCCATCACAAAAAACAAAACGGTGAACACCAGAAGCGCCGACATGAGCAGGTTGAAGGCGAGGCCATTCAACCGCGATTCCGTGTATCTGCTCTGATCGAAAATCGGCGTCACCGAAATATCGGCGGGGACACCAATTGCGAATTCCTCGACCATTTCCCGCGCCGATTGCGCCCACACATCGACCCGCTGATTGGGCTGAATGTAAGCCGTCACAAAGACCGCACGTTTGCCATTGCTGAAGGCGAGCTTGGTGGGTGGGTCTTCGATACCTTTGACGACATCGGCGAGATCGCCGACGCGTAAGGCCGTGCCATCCGCGCTCTGAGAAAGCGGGATTGCGCGTATTCGTGCAACGCCATCAAACTCACCGCCGACTTCCAGCCCAACATTGCTGCGATCGCCACGCACGGCTCCCGCGGGCGCTTTGGCATCGGCGGCTGCGATTAAACGCGCCGCATCATTCATCGACAGGCCTGCTGCCGCCAGGGCTTCGGGATCAGCCACCACGCGAACTTCTTCTTCTGGCAGCCCCATCGTCTCGGTTTCTTCCGTCGCATTGAGACTTCGGAAGCGGTCCTCCAGGCCTTCTGCCAGCCTGGACATCACGGCCAGTTGCGGCTCACCCTCACCTTCCCAAGTCAGCGCCACGGTCATCGTCGCCGCCCCAACAAAGACCTGGCGGATAAACGGTTTGGTTGTTCCAGACGGAAGATCGGCTTCGGCCAATTGCACCTGCTGACGGATCAGGGTCCAGGCATTGTCGACCTGCATGGCGCTCAGATTCTCGGCAATTTCGATCGAAATCTGGGATGTATTTGCGCGTGACACGGCCTGCACTTCAGCGACTTCAGGTAGCTCCATCAGACGTCGCTCAATCGGTTCAGTGACCGTCGCCTCCATGCGTTCCGCATCGGCGCCTGGTAAAGTGGTCAGGACGAAGCCAAACCGTTCAACCAGTGTCGGGTCTTCCTGCCGACCTAATGTCAGGATGGCGAAAAAGCCGCTGATCAAGACCACAATAATGGTCAAAATGGAAAGGCGTGGCAGCCTGTAAAAAAGCGTCGTCATGGCGCTCATCCATTCCCGGGCAATAGGCCTGCCGAACTGACTTCAACGGGCGTCACAGGTTGTCCGGGTGTGATCCGCTGCAAGCCATCAATGATCACCCGGTCGCCATCGCGCACAGCGCCGCGGACATAGATGCGATCGCCATCCTGATAGATGATTTCAACAATGCCGGGTTCAGCCACCCAGTCTCCGTCCGTGCGGCGCGCGACATAGATAGACCACAAGCCCCGCTCGGCTTCGGTCAGGGCGGATACGGGCAACCACAGGCCAGATTCGCTGATTTCCCGGTCCATACCAAGCCGTACAACTGCGCCAGCCGCCACCGAATTTGGGTCAACAATATCGAACAATGTGGTGACGGTGCGATTGCTCGCATCAATCACGCCCGTCATCGATCTAAGTGTCGCCGGTACTGAACCTTGCGTTGAGATGAGGTCATAGGTCTCACCTATCTCTAACGTATCGGCCAATTTAGCGGTCAGTCCAATCCGGGCTTCCAACACATTATTTTCAACCAGCTCGAATAGCGGCGCGCCAGGATTTGCGATCGCCCCCTCGTCCGCCATACGGGCCGTAATTGTCCCGCTAAATGGCGCTGTGATCCGTGCTAAATCGATTTGCACACGTAAGGCATCCGCATTGGCTTTCGCCGCATCAATACGGGCATAAGAGGTATTGGCTTGCGCCCGGGCTTCGTCGACGCGCTGGCTCGAAACGTGTCCCTTTTCAAGAAGCGCGATCTGGCGATCAACTGTGGTTTCGGCCAAAGCTAGACCAGCTTCCGCTTCAGCCACCACAGCATTGGCAGACTTTAACTGCGCTCGCAGGCCGCGTGTATCAAGCACGGCAAGCGTGTCGCCAATCTCGACACGGTCGCCAACATCTGCACGGATGGCTGCGATCCGGCCGCCGCCTGGAAAGCCAAGCTGGCTGGACCGGCGCGGCGAAACGATGCCGGTAAATTTCTCTTCGACACTGAATGTGGACCCGAGGCTGGCGCGAACGGTCTCAACCGAAATCGGCACCGGGCGCTCGGTCGGCACCAAAGGACCGTCAACAGATCGGTTTTGCAGAACGAAGGCGGCCAGAAGGGCAGCGACAACCGCCAGGACCAACAGAAAGATCAAGCCTTTCCAGAAGGTTGGACGAGCCTCTTGCGGCGCCGCGTCATAATCGTGTGCATGCTCAGCCATGATTAGCCTCCAATCCACGGATCACCTGATCCGCGTGATACAATATGAACTCGTCTCGTGACATTGTGTCTTGCTCAACCTTGAATGCCGGGAAGGTCGGGATGTGAACAATCATCATCGCCAAACCATGCATCGACGCCCAGATCGACTTGGCCGCCAGGGTCGGGTCGATGTCGGCCCGAAACGCGCCAATCTCGACGCCTTCAGCGATCATCCCGCTCAGCACCATGAAGGCCTGGCCCTTTTTTGATTGCGCGAAGCCTGGCTCGCCATCCGCCGGTTTCTGCGTCGCAGATTCCCCCGCAAAGGCAGCCGCATAATGATATGGCTTATCGGTCGCAATCCGGACATAGGTCGTAACACAGTCGCGCGCCCGTTCGGTAAACGGGGTCGACGTATCTGCAATCTGGTTCACGCTTTCCAGGATTAACTCGAAAAACGTTTCCTTGAGCTCGTCGACCAGCTCGTCTTTGGATTTGAAATATTTATAAATCGCCGCTGGAGAATAATCGATATTCTCGGCCAAACGGCGAATAGACAGGCCCTCAGCCCCTTCGCGTGCAAATACGCGCTCGGCAGCCGAAAGGATGCGAGCGCGTATTTTATTTCGGCGACGTTCCGCCGGGGAGGAAACAGTTACAGTCATCTTATGGACCCTCTGTAGGATCAGAAATAGTACGCACGTTCAAAAAGTAAACACTGTTCACTAAAATAACTTGCTGGAATTTCCGGGCTGAGCGCTTAAGTCCGTGGCATGACAGGACTTTTTCCCAAATCGCCGCCGCTCGGCTCGCCCATGTTGGCGACACGACCGAGCCAGGATGCCCGCACAACAATTGCTTTGCGTCGATCGACCAGCAAACGCGGACTGACCGCGCCCGGACCGACAGAACAGCAACTCGATGACCTTCTTACGGTAGCAACCCGGGTTCCGGATCACCGGCGACTGGCGCCCTGGCGATTTTTAGTGTTCAGCGGCGACGCCCGCGACACGTTTAATCAACGCGCTGTAGACATCCAAAGGCAAGAAGATCCTGACGCCAGTGACACGATGCTGGCCGATACAGCCGGCTATTTCACCCGCGCTCCGGTTATTATTGCTGTGATCTCATCGCCAGATGTGACTCATAAAACACCTGTGTGGGAGCAAGAGCTGTCAGTGGGAGCGCTGTGCTTCAATTTGCTGCTCACTGCGAATGCGAGTGGCTGGGCTGGGTGCTGGCTGACGGAGTGGATTGCGTTCAGCCCAGGCATCAACACGCTTTTAGAGCTAACCGAGCATGAGCGTATTGCGGGCTATATCTATCTCGGCACGGCCAAAGACACGCCGCAAGAGCGCATGCGGCCGGATGTGGCGGCAAAAATTTCGCATTGGCAGCCGTAACTGACTATTCCGTCGCTGCTGGGGCCAGGCTGTCGAACACGCGTACGCTGGCCCAGTTTTCATTGAATTCTTCGATGAATTGCAGATGCGGTTCAGTGACCTGATACGCGTCTTGCGCCGCTGTGTTTTCAAACACGATGGTCAAAGCAACATCGAATCCGAGATCATTCACCTCGCGTTGGTAATCGAGATGCCGTGCGCCGGCTGAGAAATAGACAATGCCGTCATGCGGCGCGAGGTATTCATAACAGGCATCGACCAGCGCCTGGATGGATGCCGCATCATCATTGTTCAGCTCGAAAAAGACGGAATGCGTCAGCATGGGCTCTGCCGTTGCAGTGTCCTCGGCCGAGATAGTGGTGCAGCTCGCCAAAGTTACGAGTGATCCGATCAAGAGTGCAGCGCGCATAATGAGTCCCTTCTCAAAAACTGGGTTCTCTCTGCCGCGGGATTTTGGTCAGGTCAAACGCTAACGCAGGACATTGCCCAATTGCGCCCGCAGGAAGGTCTTGATGCGATTATCGCGATCAGGCGAGCTTGGTCCGAGGACGCCTTTAAACTGGGCCGGGATGTGATCAATCGCCTGTGGCGCGCCCTCATCGAAAACATAATGTCTGAACACTGTTTCCCAGGCCGCCCGATCGTTCGCAGGCAAATCTCTCAACACCAATAGAGCCAATGCCAGGACATTCATGGGAGACCCATGCTCCAAAGCGTCCCACCAATAATTGACCAGAACGTTGAGCGGGC
>JBCCDZ010000257.1:0-4571 GCA_039030525.1 Pseudomonadota bacterium
AACGGCCCACATAGTTGAGTGCCCGGCTGGGGTCAACGCTTTTTGCTGCTGAATCGGAGCCTGAGACTGTAATCTTGCCATCCAGCTCAGAAGCGCGCAAATTCCAAGAATGAAACCAATCCTGCCCATTCTCGCGATTTGCCTATTCTCCGCTGCCTGTGCGACCAATGCTAATCAAACAGCAGACACAGACGAACCTACCGTGAGTGCGACTGATCGAGCGATACAACGCTCACAAGACGGGTTTGGCGAGGCAGCCTTGTCACCCCTGGAAGACGTCAATTTGAAGCGCGCGAAAATACCCGAAGAGTTCAACCAGATTCGCAATCCTTATGCTGTCGATCCGGAGATTTCTTGCGACAAAATCGCCAAAGAAGTCACGACATTAGATGGCTTGCTCGGGCGAGATTGGGATATTCCCCCGTCAGATGAGAAAGGCCTCAGCGATCAGGCCGCCGATGGCGCGTCCACCGCATTCCTTGACGCCGTCTCGTCCGGGGCGTCAGGCTTCATCCCCTATCGCGGCCTGGTTCGGACCGTAACCGGCGCGAACAGCCATGCGAGCAAGGTTCGCAAGGCATATGAGCGTGGATCGCATCGCCGGACCTTCCTGAAAGGCATCGGCCTGATCAAGGAATGCTCTTATCCTGCAGCCCCGCTGCCATTGCCGGAAGAAGATCCGAAAGTGGTATTCCGCTAAGCCTTCGCGACGTCTTTTGGTTTCGATTTTGTCTGCGCCCATCGCGTCGAAAGATCGCGTCGAAGCGCTTCAAATCTGCCCGTCTGAATGGCGTCTCGCATCGTCTGCATCAAGGCCTGGAAGAATGCGATATTGTGCCAACTGAGCACCATCGCGCCGAGATACTCTCCGGATCGAATGAGGTGATGCAAATAGGCTTTTGTATAGTCCTGACTCGCTGGACACGATACAGACGGATCCAGCGGGCTTATGTCCTCGGCAAATCGCGCGTTTTTCAGATTGATCGGCCCATCCCAGGTCCAGGCCTGACCATGCCGCCCCGCGCGCGTTGGTAAGACACAATCAAACATATCAATTCCACGGGCCACGGCTTCCACAAGATCGATGGGTTTCCCGACGCCCATGACATAACGCGGATAATCCCCTGGTAGGTGCGGAACCGTCATATCAATCGTCTCGCACATTTGATCATGGCCTTCGCCAACGGCCAGGCCGCCCAGTGCAATTCCACCAAATCCTTGTCCTGAAACGGTTTTTGCTGAAATTTCGCGTAAATCGGGATAATTCGATCCCTGCACGATGCCAAACAGCGTTTGGGCTTCGCGCGTGCCAAATGCGTCCAATGAGCGTGCTCCCCAATCGGCGGACAGACGCATTGAGCGCTCGGCTTCGCCGTGACTGCAGGGATAATCGGTGCATTCATCGAGTTGCATCGATATGTCTGCACCGAGCAAGTCGGCTTGAATCTCAATGCTGCGTGCTGGCGTCAGGCGATGTTCTGAACCATCTATATGGCTGCGAAACGTAACACCATCTGGATCCATCTTTCTGAGTTGCGACAAGGACCAGACCTGGAACCCGCCACTATCGGTCAGCATTGGGCCCGACCATTTGCTGAACGCATGTAAGCCACCCAGGCGCTGAACCCGCTCTGCGCCAGGCCGCAACATCAGATGATAGGTATTGCCGAGAATGATGTCGGCACCAGTCTGTTTGACCTGGTCCATATACAAGGCTTTGACGGTGCCAGCCGTGCCAACGGGCATGAAGGCAGGCGTCCGGATGTCACCGCGGAGCGTGCTCAACGTGCCTGCTCGCGCGGTGCCGTCTGTGGCATGAATTTCGAACGGAAACCGCGCCATCAGATCAGAGTTTCCAGTTCCAGCACGCGCAATAGTTCCGCCCGCGCGGTGAGGCATTCTTCAGCGAAGGCTGGATCTGTCAGATCAATCGCGGTCAGACGATCGCGATAGTGTGCGCGCACAACGGCCTGCAATGCATCTATCCTGGCTTCATCAAGCAGCACGCCTTGGTGGCACGCGGCACGTTCTTTGGGCGTCATGACGACCCGAAGCCGCAAGCAGGCAGGTCCACCGCCATTGCGCATGGATTGACGAACATCGACATATTGTACGCGCCCAATCGGTCCATTGCTTTGCACCAGGCGTTCGCAATAGGTCCGTGTGGTTTCTGTTTCTTCTGTCTCAGTCGGTGCCAAAAGGACCAGGCGATCTTCGTCCGGCCATTGGAGCAATTGTGAATTGAACAGATAGGATTTGATCGCATCTGCCAGCGGGACTTCCGCATCGGGCACCATGACGGGCTGCAACTCGAACAGACCAGCTGCGGCTTTTCGGACATCGCTCAACGTCGCCTCAGTGTCTTCAAATGCGTGCTCATGAAAGAACAGTGTATCAAGTGTGCCGACACAAACCACGTCATTGTGAAACGCGCCGGCATTGATAGCGGTCGCAGATTGGCGGGCGAAAACCGTTCGCTCTGGATTTAGACCATGACTGCGCGCGATGCACTCGCTGGCAAGTCTGGTGTGACGTGCCGGAAAACCAGCAACGTTTTCGCCCGCGTCACGGCCATAGACGAACACTTCGACGCCGGTCGCGCCGTGTTCCGCGCACAGGCGGACATGGTTTGCCGCGCCTTCATCGGAAAAGTCAGCGTGCATCGGCAGCGCCGGGTGAACGTCAAACTTGCGCTCAGCACGCGGGTCTGGCGCGTTCGTGTCGCGGGTCGGGAAAATCGTATTGAGTGTGGAATATGTATCTCGATGCTCGATGCTTCGATGCAGCATCGACGAGAGATTGGCGGGTGTCAGTTCAAGCCGCCCGGTTGCCGTATCTGCGGATGGCGAGATGGTGCCGGCATTTGCTGTCCACATGGAGCTGGCTGAGTATGCGGCTTTCAGCAGTGCTGGTGCCTGTTTCGCCGCGCCTTCAATCCTCGCGGCATCGCGACCCTGAAAGCCAGCCTCTTTCAGAAACCCCAAATTTGGCCGTTCCAGCGGTGGGATGACACCCTGCACAAAGCCCGCGCGCACCAACATCCGCATTTTCTCCAGGCCCTGCAATGCAGCCTCACGCGGATTGGAAACATCGCCAGCATTCGTCTGGCTTGCGAGATTGCCGTCCGACATGCCGCCATAATTATGGCTTGGGCCGATCAGGCCATCAAAATTTACTTCAACAGTTTCAGAGGAAGACATGGGAACCCCTTGCCTTGTGCCTGTTGAAGGGCGTGTCCTTTGACGCCCGAACGGATTGGGTCAGCGCGCGCGTCTCAACAGGCTCAGGGCGTGGCTGAATTTGTGAAATCTCTCTACTTCGGAAATCCGATGGCGCCAAGCCGCGACGCATTGTCGGCAACCTGGCTCGCTTGCGGCCATGCGCAATAGTCCGCTGCATAGTAGGCACCCGGGCGAAAATTACCGGAATGACCCGGGCCACCAAATGGCATGGCCCCACTGGCGCCGGCGGTTGGTCGATTGCGATTCAGAATGCCGGCTTTCATCTCTGCATGCGCGCGTAGCCAGAATGCGTCGTCATCGCTGACCAGGCCTCCGGAAAGACCATATTTGGTGTCATTGGCGCGCTGTATGGCGTCATCGAAATTGTCTACGCGGATGATCTGCATCAACGGTCCGAACAATTCCTCATCGGGAATATCCGAAGCGTCTGTCACGTCGATGATCCCGGCGGTAACGAACCCGCCACCTCGATCCATTCGCTTCAAGCGACGCAGGGATTTTCCGCCCTGCTTTGACAGCATCATCTGGAAATCAACGGCATTTTGCGCGGCCTGCTCAGACACGAGCGGCCCCATAAAGGCGTCGTCTTCAGTGTGGTCACCAATACGCAGGCCCTTGGCGCGCGCGACGATCGCATCAACCACGTCATCGCCCCATTTACCTGTCGGTAGAATAACGCGCCGCGCGCAGGAACAACGCTGGCCCGTCGTCAGAAACGAAGATTGTGCTGCGATGTCTGCGGCGGCCTCGACATCTGCCGGATCCCAGATGATCAGCGGATTGTTGCCGCCCATCTCCAACGCGAGGATAACTTCAGGCCGCCCAGCAAAGTGACGATGAAAGAATAACCCAGTTTGCGCTGAGCCCGTAAACAGCAAGCCGTTAATGTCGCCATCGAGCAAAGCAGCACCCGTATCGCGACCGCCTTGCACGACGTTCAGCAATCCTTCCGGGAGGCCAGCAGCTTCAAACGCTTCAACCATAATGTGCGCCACCGAAGGCGCTAATTCCGAAGGCTTCAGGACGCAGGCATTGCCAGCGAGCAGAGCTGGAACGATATGCCCATTTGGAAGGTGACCCGGGAAGTTGAAGGGACCAAAAACAGCCATGACGCCATGCGCGCGATGCGTGAGGTGCATGGAGCCAAACGCTGCATCGATGAATGCGGTCCCAGCGCGCTCGACTTGGGCTTTGATCGAGATGCCGACTTTCGCCGACATCGCTCCCGCTTCGCCTTTTGCATCCCAGGCCACTTTACCCATGTCACGACTGATCGCAGTCGCGACGTCATCACCGCGCTTGGCAATTTCTTCCGCGTAGGCTTCGAGG
>JBCCDZ010000258.1:0-4540 GCA_039030525.1 Pseudomonadota bacterium
AGAGTTGGTGACATCTCCCGACGAAATCGCCTGAGAGAAAACCCAAAGTCCCAACATCGAGGCGAACACTCCAACCGCTACCTGAAACATACTCGCTGACCAGTTGTGCTTGAGCTCCAAATACCGCCTCCAAGAAAACGCTCGACTAGCCATCACGGCCCTTACTTTCATTACCACAGCAGAGACGGAAACTAAATCAGGTGCTGATGTCCGCTCCTGCCCCTTAGCTTACGTCTCTTAAATCCCAGAAGCAGTCATTAAATTGGACTGCCCTCACATACTCCACATGACCCAAAGAAGACGATACGAGCGACTGTTACCCTCGCCGACGACACCTCAGCTTAGCTCCGCGACCAGAAAATCCACCGACGCTTTGATCTTGTTCAGGCGATATTTGGGCTGATTGTACAAAAGGAAAATACCAGCATCGGGGCTCCGCGTGATGGCGAGCTCAGCATCCTCGAGCGTCACTTCGACCAGATCGCCGCGCGCCAATTCAGCGGCCACCCCCCAGGCAAAGGATAGTGTGAGGCCTGTGCCCGCGAGTGCTTCTTCGACCAATTCACGCCCGACATTGCAAATGAAGACCGGATGGGATTGGGCCTCTTCCCAGCCAGTTGACGTTTTTGCCTGCCAGGTGATGAGCCGATCCGGACCGCGATAGATCAGCGTGCGGTGCG
Source organism: Pseudomonadota bacterium (assembly GCA_039030525.1). Classification (GTDB taxonomy): domain Bacteria; phylum Pseudomonadota; class Alphaproteobacteria; order Caulobacterales; family Hyphomonadaceae; genus Henriciella. The sequence continues at coordinate 681 of JBCCDZ010000258.1, forward strand.
CGGACAGGTCAGACAGTTTGCGCGGAATGCCATGCTTGGCGAGATAAGAGGGCGCAGCAACGAGTTTCATCTCGGTGCCTGCGAGTTTCCTGGCAATGGCGCGGTCGGGCAGGCTCGCGGTCGCGCGCACGGCAATGTCGACTTCATGACTGGCAAGATTGTAGACATGGTCGGTCAACTCGACATCTATGATCAGATCCGGATGCCGGGCCCGCAATTTGTGAATGGCGGGCATTAAAAGCAGGCGTCCATAGCCAGGATTGGCGGTGATCCTCAGCAATCCGCTCGGCGCGCTGGGCCGGTCTGCGATCAACGCGCCGGCATGATCCAGCGCCTTCAGAGCCGGCCGCACCTGTTCAAGATAGACCGAGCCAAGTTCTGTCAGACTGACGCTGCGGGTCGTGCGATTTAGCAATGTGGTGCCGAGTTCGGCTTCAAGATCCTGCAGGCGCCGCGAGATCGAGGAGGCAGGCACACCGATTGACCGGGCTGCGGCGGTGAAGCTGCCGAGCTCTGCCACTTTGATGAAATATTCAATAGCGCGCAGCCGATCCATTCATTGTGTCTCACAGCTAGGAGGGGGATGGATCAGTGTGCGCATTTATTGTCGAAAAGACAATACATATCAGCAATTTCAGCCATTTTTGCGAAAAACCAGCACATTACATTGCTGTTTCGACACGAGAACCCTCAAACGGAGATTGAAAATGAATGTGATCGAATTTGCTGAACTCGGCCAACCCGCTGACGTTCTGAAGCTGAAATCTGTCGGTGACCGAGCGCCTGGGGCTGGCGAAGCGCGCGTAAAGGTGCTGGCAGCGCCCATCCACCCCGCCAATCTTCTTCAAATTGCGGGTCAATACGCCGCCGCACCCGAATTGCCCTCTATTCCAGGCGGCGAAGGTGTCGGCGAGATTGTCCAGCTTGGCGCCGGCGTTGAGCATCTGCAAGTTGGGCAAACCGTACTTCTGGCCGGGGTTGGCGGGACTTGGCGAGACGAAATCGTCGCGCCGGCAACGGGGTTTATTCCGGCGCCACCAGGAGATGTTGAGCAACTTTCCATGCTCGCCGTAAATCCCATGACAGCGCATCTAATGCTGCAGGATTTTGCTGATTTGGAAGCAGGCGATTGGATCATTCAGAGCGCGGCCAATTCTGCCGTCGGCGAACTGGTGATTCAATTGGCAGCGCTGCGCGGCATTAACACCGTCAACATTGTGCGCCGAGAGGAGCTGATTGTGCCGCTAACATCGCTGGGCGGAACCGTCATTCTGGTTGACGGGCCTGATCTCGCAGAGCGGGTTCAGCAGGCAACACAAGGCGCCGAGATCAAGCTCGCATTCGATTGTGTCGGCGGAGAGACGTATGAGCGTATGTTTGAGACACTGGGAGATGGAGCTGCAATTGTCGCTTATGGCAGTTTGTCCGGCATACAGCCGAGGATGAATATAGGTACCATGGTCGCAAAAGATGTCCGGCCGCGGGGATTCTGGTTGGCTAAGTGGTACGAGATCGCGACAGCCGAACAGAAACAAGCCGCATTTGGCGCTTTGGCGCCGTTGATTGCCAGCGGCAAGATTAAAACCAAGGTCGATTCCAGATTCCCGCTGGAAGAAGTGTCCGAAGCCGTGACGCGCGCGGCGGCAAGCGGCCGGGATGGCAAGGTCTTGCTGGTCCCGGCGCACGCCTAGGCCTGCAAGACATCGTTAGACTGGAGAAAGAAAGTCATGCCCGAAACGCTCTCACCGCCTGTATTTAGCGCCGTTCTGGCAGGGACGCTGCTCACCGTTCAAACCATCATGATGTTGATGGTCGGTGTCTATCGCACCAAAGCCAGTAAAGGCGTTGGTGTCGATGGTGACATCAAGCTTGAACGCTTGGTGCGACGGCACGGAAATCTGGCGGAAAATGCCGGCATCTTCCTGATCGTGCTGACGCTGTATGAGCTCCTATTTGGTGATACAGTCTTTGCCCTGAGCATTGGTGTCGTGTTTGTGATCGCACGCATGCTGCACATTATCGGGTTTTCTCATAATTCAGGATCGCATTTGGTCGATGCGGCGGGCGGCGGGCGCATCTATGTCTTGTTGCGCGCGTCCGGAGCAGGACTGACAGCACTTTCAACGATCGCTCTGGGACTGACCTTGGTCGTGTCGGTGACGATGACCTACTAGGACAGACCTTCAGCACAGACCCGATTACGGCCTAATGTCTTTGCGCGATTAAGGGCCGTGTCGGCCGCGGCGACCAGCTCATCGGCTGTTCGTCGCGGTTTGCTGGCCGCGATCCCGAACGATGCAGTCGCTGTCGCACTGGCGCCATTGAATGGCGATGCCGATGCCGCGACGTCTTCGAACTTGTGTTTGACAGCAACCATCAAATTGTACGCTGAGGTCACTTCAATGTTCGGCAGGATGATCGCAAACTCATCGCCGCCATATCGCGCCACAAGATCCGATCCCTTCGTGTGTTCGAACAGGGTTGCCGCGAAGGCTTTGAGCACGGCATCCCCGGCCTGGTGGCCGAGATTATCGTTGACGCTCTTGAATTCATCGAGGTCCGCCAGAACCAGACAGAAGCCCGTGCGGGTTTCTTCGAAGTCCTGGACTTGCCATTTCAGTCGGTTTTCGAACGCCCGGCGATTGGCAACGGATGTCAGCGGATCGAGAAGGCTTTGCTTGCGCGCTTGTTCCAGCTCTTCATTCAGCTTTTTCACGCGATCCTGTGACTCTCGCAAACCGTCTGTCAGGCGCGTCGAGACGACCGACATTTTCTGGCTTTCGGAAATCAGGGTTGTCAAAAGCGAGCGGAAATCTTCTTCCGGGGCATCGGTGGTCGGCGTCGTCTGCAAGTCGCTCAATGTGGTCCGAAAATGGGCGTTCTGAGAGATGCCGGTCTCAAGCAGTTTGGAGACACTTTGGATGCTGTCTTCAATCTCTCGTCCAATGGTTTCATTGGTATCGTCGGCTTCTGAGCGCCCGAGATGTTCATTGTAGATCTCATTCAGCTCATAACTGTCCAGAGCGCCGCCACTGGCGAGCAATTTGTCGATGGCCAGGCGAACGCTCGGCGGGGTGCGCGTGACATAAGCGTACCACAGGGCATAGGTCACCGGGTCAGGTGGCGTGCCATGTTTACGGATGCGGTCGAAGGCCGATTTGCAGTTTTGAAAAATCTGCGTGCGCTCGCTTAACGGCGCGACGTCCTGATCCTCAACCTTTTCGGCATGTGCAGCGGATGCCATCGCAATCCCCATCTAAAGCTCTGCCAAACTTCTACTAGGGGTTGTTTTAATTATGGTTAATTAGAGTGGAAATGCGCTGCTCGTGACGGATTGGTCAAATTTTGGAACACATCAAATGGGCGTATCGATCCCTAAACGCACCTGAACTTCGCGTCTCAGGTGAAGCCGCAGCTCTGCCGGCATGGATTGAAACTCCGGCACAATGCCAGCCAGTGGCCAAATAATCACTGTGGGCTGGCGCTCAAGCAGCGCAATCAGGTCTTCCTCCATGCGCGCGACCGCAGCTTCCGACGTTGATAGTGAGAATGGCTCAAACGGCCCCCAGCTTACGGATACCGCATGGGCATTGGGCTCGTGGCGCATTTGACGTGCCAAGCCGCGTTGTCCCTCGCGCGCAGCGTTATCCCCGAACACATAAATAATATCCGGGTTCGCTTTCAGATCTTCACGAATGATCCAAGACTGTTTGATCACCCGAAAAGGAAAAGTAACATTCGTGTCCGCCATAAGTCCCCGACGACGTCTATTGGTTAATCCGAGATTAAAGCAAGGATTGCGCCAAAAACTACTTAAAGTGGTGGTAAGGTTTTACCGCTGCGTCACTTCGGGAATTTAC
>JBCCDZ010000259.1:0-4508 GCA_039030525.1 Pseudomonadota bacterium
ACGTTTAACAGAGCGTGCCCGATAACCGCTTTCAGATAGTCGGAGTCGAATGGCTTGGTGATAAGATAAGACGGCCCCTCATTTAGCGTTGCGAGATAGCGTTCCGGATACGCCGTGATGAAGACCACAGGTACACTGTCTGCCAATTTCATCGCGGTAATCGCGTCGGTGCCGAGGGAGCCGTCCGCAAGCTGAATATCGCAGAGCACAATATCAACGCTATGCGATCGGCTGAGCATTATCGCATTCTGCGCCGTTTCAGCAATACCGACGACGTGATGCCCGAGGCTCTCTGCAATGCGCTTCAACTGTGCAGAGATCATTGGTTCATCCTCAATGATCAACATGCTGGTCGCGGTGGTTTCCGCAAATGCCTTCTCGGCCTGATCCAGCAATTGAGTCAGCTGTTCCGCGTTGATTTTCAGGATTTGCCGCACAGTGCGCTCGTCAAACCCTTCGACGGCGACAAGCAATAAAGCACGTCTGGCCTTTGCACTGGCGGAATTCGCCTGGCGATCCAGCTCCTGGTCCAAAAGTGCATAGATGCCAATTCGATCCAACCGCGCTGGCTCGAAATCGACATCAAGAGATTGGTCTAGCATATCCTTCAATACGCGCTCGACACATGCATCACCCTTTTGCGTGTTCCCGGTCGAGGCGCGCGCGTAGCGGCGCATATATGGCAACAAGGCCTCGATCCGATCTGTAAGCGACACTTTTAATTTCTCCTAAGCATTACAACTGCTTAAATTCTATTGACCTTGCAAGCGTTTCCAGACGTTTTGCGCCGTGAAACCGATACATCCAGGGGAGAGGGTTCATTGGTGGGGAAGCGCCGAAAACCTGTGCCATCTAAGCAAGACGCGATCAATCGTGCACAGGATGAACGCCTGACCAAGTTGGCTGAGTCATTGCGCAAGCAGTATGACGATATTCGAGACGAGCCAATTCCGCAGAGTTTGCAGGGCCTGGTTGACGCGCTGCGTGCAACCGAGGAACAGTCGAAAACACGACACTAATTTTCTGCAAAATCGAATTCGTTTGACTCAACGCTGAGGTTCACCGGGACACTAAATCGAAATTTTAGTCCGTCAGGTTTGAACGTTGGTTCGATTTTAATGTTGGCCATCAAATCGAACAATTGAAAGCCAAACCCGGTTTCATTCGGCGCCTCGATCCCCGACAATCCCGACTCGAGCCATTCCCCGTTTAATTTTCCATCTTCCAGCCACCAGCGCAGAGACAGCCTGCCAACCGGGTCGGTGAGGAAGCCATATTTCGCGGCGTTGGTGACAAGCTCATGCGCAAGCATGGACGTGAATTTTGAGGCTCTGACGGTCAGGGTCAGTTTCGGTCCATCAAATTGTACGCGGTCCAGGCCTGGCCCCGCATTCGGTTCGAGCTCGGTTCGTAGAATGGTTTCGAAATCCAGACCGCGCCAATGCGCGTCCGTCAGCGCGGCAAAATTACGGCTCATGGCTGCAAGCCGACCAGAGAAGCTATTCAGAAACGTCTCAATATCATCAGATACGAGTCCTGTTTGCTCGGCCACGGACTGGACCACGGCAAGCGTATTACGGACTCGGTGGTTGAGCTCTGCGCTGACAAGATCACGCTGCTTTCGCAACTCTTCGCGCTCGGTAATGTCCTCGGCACGTTGAACCATATATTCGACGTGACCTTGCTCGCAGCGAACCGGAAACTGCATAATCTGCCAAATCCGATCCTCGATGGTGCCGTCCGCGAGCTCAAGCTTGTAAGGCTGAGCGTCAAGCTGAGACGGTTCGCCAGCAAGGGCTGTTTGAAACGCTTGCAAGACGGGCGCGATGCGCTCTGGCGTATCGGGAAATACATCAAATATATATTGGCCGATCAAGTCTGAACGTTGGCGCTGGACCGCTCTGCAATAGGCAGCGTTTGCATCGACATATACGAGATCTGTATTCAGGATCATTGCCGCGTTCGGCATGCTGTCAAATATGGTTTTGTGTAAAAGTTGACTCATAGGTGTGCAGCATAGGCTGAGTCTTTTTCGCGTCGATTTTTATCTCAATCAGGACGGTGCGCGGGTTTTGAGCGCCAGGGCATATAGCTCGCCGCCCATCTTCCCCTTGAGCGCGGCATAGACCATTTGATGCTGGGCAACCCGCGGCTTGCCGCGAAACTGTTCGGAGATAATTTCCGCCTGCCAATGGTCATTATCGCCAGCAAGATCGGTTAATACAATCTCGGCGTCAGGAAAGGCTTCCGTCAGGAAGCCTTCCAGTGTTTCACGCGTCATCGCCATAGATCAGGCCGGCTCCGGCTCGCCGCCAAAGTCGCCGCCTTTGTCCATGCGGCGCTTACCGATCACAGGCACAGCGGCATTGGGGCGTGGCGGCTCATCTGGCTCATCCGGGCGTTCCGGCAATTTTCCATCATTGATAAGGGCCCGAATTTCATCGCCAGTCAGCGTTTCATATTCGAGCAGGGCTTCCGCCAGAGCGGACCATTGATCACGGAATTTGGTCATCACCGCACGGGCATCGTCCATGCCTTTTTGGATCAGTTTGCGAACTTCTTCTTCGATCTTCTTTGAGGTCTCTTCAGAGACGGAAGACGACTGGACCAATTGCTGACCAAGGAAAACCTGGCCCTGGTCTTCGCCATAATCGACTGGACCAATCTCATCTGACAGGCCCCAGCGTGTCACCATCGCCCGAGCCAGGCGCGTGGCTTGCTGAATGTCTGATGCGGCACCGGCAGTAACTGCATCATCGCCAAACTTTTCTTCTTCAGCAACGCGTCCGCCCATGATGATGGCAAGACGAGACGTCATCTCGATCCGGCTCATCGACAATTTGTCGTCTTCCGGAAGCTGCATAACCATGCCGAGGGCGCGGCCGCGCGGAATGATGGTCGCTTTGTGAACCGGGTCCGCTTTTGGCACTTTCATCGCAACAATTGCATGGCCAGCCTCGTGCCAAGCGGTCAGCTCTTTCTCGCTCTGGCTCATGACCATGGAACGACGCTCAGGCCCCATCAAAACCTTATCCTTGGCGTCTTCGAACTCCGCCATGGCGACAACGCGTTTACCGCGGCGTGCGGCCAAGAGCGCGGCTTCGTTGACCAGGTTGGCAAGATCAGCACCAGAGAATCCGGGCGTGCCGCGGGCGATAATTTTTGCGTCAACATCTTTCGCCAATGGGACATTGCGCATGTGGACTTTCAGGATCTTCTCGCGGCCAATCACATCTGGATTGCCAACGGTAACCTGACGGTCAAAACGACCGGGGCGAAGCAATGCTGGATCAAGCACATCAGGACGGTTGGTCGCCGCGACGATGATGATCCCGTCATTGGCTTCAAAGCCATCCATTTCGACCAGCAATTGATTGAGCGTCTGCTCGCGCTCATCATTGCCGCCGCCAAGTCCGGCACCACGTGAGCGGCCAACGGCGTCAATCTCATCGATAAAGATGATGCAAGGCGCATTGCGCTTGGCTTGCTCAAACATATCGCGGACACGGCTGGCACCGACGCCAACAAACATTTCAACGAAATCAGAACCTGAAATTGTAAAGAATGGTACACCTGCTTCGCCAGCGATCGCTCGCGCTAGCAGAGTCTTACCCGTTCCGGGAGGTCCAACGAGCAAGGCCCCTTTGGGGATTTTTCCGCCCAATCGCTGAAACTTGGCCGGGTCTTTCAGGAAATCGACGACTTCTTCAAGCTCTTCCTTGGCTTCATCAACGCCGGCAACATCGTCAAAAGTAACGCGGCCTTGCTTTTCGGTCAGCAGGCGGGCGCGTGATTTGCCGAAACTCATTGCACCGCGGCCACCCCCACCAGCTTGCATCTGGCGCATGAAGAAGAACAGAATGGCGACGATGAAAATAATCGGCAACAGGCCCATGATCAAATCGCCAAGATTGAAGCCGGTATCCGGATCATCAACGACAGACGGCACGCCGAGCTCAATCATGCGATCGCGCAGCGCACCGAGGTCCTGACTCTTCTGAGCGAATATGCGTTCATTGCTTGTGGTCACCGCCGTCACTTTGGTCGGCGTGATGACCACTTCCCGCAATTGTTGGCTTTCGGCCAGTTCATAAACCTCAGAAATATCTACATTCTGAGCCCCCGCTTGTGCCGGGTTGCTTTGCATCACAGCCAAGAGGCCAAGGAGGAGCACTGCAATCAGGCCCCAAACCGCGAGATTTCGCATATTCATCGATCATTCCAGACGTTAGAAAAGTCACACACTAGCAATATAGGTGAAGGATTTCATGAAAACGACTCAAATCGTGTCAATCTATGCCATAAGCTTCACCTATGACTGTAATTTGCGCGTCAGAAGACGCGGTGTTGAGGGATAATCCATGAAGGATGCGCTGAAATTCTACGGCCCATTGGCGGCTGTAATCCTTGTCTTATTGATCATCACCATGCGGTTCGTCGCGCCGCCCCCGCCAATGGAATTGCGATTCGCAGCCGGCGGTCAGGATGGCACCTATTACGCCTTGGCG
>JBCCDZ010000260.1:0-4475 GCA_039030525.1 Pseudomonadota bacterium
CCTGTGGTCTTCATCACGGCGTATCCGGAACGCTATCTCGCAACGCTAAATGAGGGGCCGTCTTATCTTATCACCAAGCCATTCGACTCCGACTATCTGAAAGCGGTTATCGGGCACGCTCTGTTAAACGTCCAAGCCAGCTAGGTTGATCTTACGGGCTTCTTTTTCTTCCCGCGTAAGCGCGGCCAAACCAGCTTTAGCCAGATCCACAAGAATAATCCGATCAGCAAGATCCAGGGCAGCCCAACAGCGAATGCTGTGATGACCGCCGCGATTGCGCTGGAGAGATTGTAGAAAAAGTCGCTAAAGGCCTCGCCTAACGGATTCTCGCGCGAGCCGCTAAACGCCGGCACCTTGGTCTGATAATTTATATCCAATGACGACATAGACACTCGAAGTCGCAGCGTTTTCAATTGCGCTTCTATGCTCTCAATTCCACCTGTGACCCGAGCCAATTCGCGCTCGATTTGAAGCAATTCGCCGAGTTCACCGTCGCGACGCTCGAGCAAATTGAGCAAGCGGCCTTGCAATGTCTTTTGAGCATCCAACCGGGCGCCAGTATCAACAATTTGGCGCGTAAGATCTTCGGCGCTGGTGGACCGTTGCGTGATTTCGCCCCCCACGGCCGTCGCAGCGTCGTCGATGCCGGTGAGAAACGTCTCAATCCACTCCGGCGTTGCCCGAATGGCCAGATTACCGGAGGCGTAGTCTTCCTCCTGACTATACACGTTCGAATTGATCACGATGCACGTCGTGGTGCCCGCGGCGCGGCAGGCTTCGGTGTGCGCAGCCATCATGGGCGGGACTTCACCTTTTGGCAGGGTCATGCCCAGACTGTGGCTATAGGCAATAAATTGCTCGACGCTCGGTTCTCCCGCCACTGGCTCGGGGGCTGGGTCGCCGGGGGCCCGTGCGCGACCACTTTTGCCTTGGAAGCTCATATCGGCTTGCACGTCGATCGCGCTTTCGCTCATAACCGGCGCTGGCGGGGCGGCCGAACGTTCGTAGTCGCCGCCACCACCACCGCAGGCGGCCAGTCCGAGGACACTCGCGGAAAACAATATAGTCTTTAACTGCATTTATCCCTCCATTCCCCTGAGGATGGGCGCTAATCAGGGCTAAATCGCGACCGAAATCAAGACAGTGTGCCTTAAACGTCTCTTGGCGGTTTCAGACGGCGCTTGGTCACGTGGCTGTCAATCTTGTCGCCGGTTTGTTTTTCGCCGCGCATATAGTGGCGTTGCCATCCCGCTTTGACCGCGTCCTCGTCGCCGGATACGAGTTTCTTATTGAAGCTGCCACGACTTTCAGCCCAGCCGTGAAATTCCTTTTCCAGCTGCGGATTGGTACTGAGTAATTTTCGCTCTGGTTCGATCTCTTCCAGCTTGCCATGCTCGATTGGCACGATGAAGCAAAATGGATCTCCTTTTTTGAATACCACTTCACCGGGACGGGTCATTTGCCAATTCATCGTGAAAGGAAAGGGCAGCCAATCCGTTTCGACAAGGCCCGTTAAAGGGGCGATACCATCGATGAAGAAATTCGGCGCCCCCATCGTCATTAAGCCCCAGCCCGGCGGCGTACGGAACAAGTGACCGGTATGAAATGTAACGATGCCACGCTGAAAGTGACTGTCCGCGAAGGATGCAATGGCTCTTGGGTCACCGCGCGTTTTGAAGTCGATATCGTTCTTTCCAGGTCCGCCATTCCAAATGATTTTCAAATCCATCGGACAGAGGATTTCCCAGCCGGTTGAATTGGCCATTGATAATGGCAGACAGCGATAAGGCTGGCGGTCTGGAAATGCATCCATCCAGTCTCTCGTGCTGCGCCCCGGCACAATCTCGGGCGCGACCTCGTAAATCTTGTAGCATTCAAGCTGCATCTTCATTCCTTCATGTCAGGCTTGACCCTGAATCAGATTCCTGCCCCATGGCCGCTATGCCTGCAAGCCCAGCTGATCTTTTCGCCTTTCTCGATACGCATGAAATCGCTCATATGACGGTGGAACACGCGGCCACGTTTACCGTGGAAGAAGGCCGACATCTGAAAGCATCCATGCCCGGCGGGCACTCGAAAAATCTTTTTATGAAAGACAAAGACGACACTTTGGTTCTGATTTCCGCCTGGGCCGAAAGCCAGCTGCGGTTGAACCAATTGCACAAGCTGATTGGGACGCGTCGTTTATCTTTTGGCAGCGCTGAGTTGATGCAAGATTGCCTCGGCGTCGCGCCCGGTTCGGTCACCGCTTTTGGACTGATGAATGACACTCAAAACCGCGTCAAATTTGTCGTTGATGCCGCATTGATGCGGTTTGACCAGGTGAACTTCCACCCACTGGTCAACACCGCGACCACCTCGATCAGTCAGGCTGATCTTCATCGGTTTGTCGCGGCGACGGGTCATTCTCTGATGGAAGTGGATTTTTCAAGCCTGTGAGTCGCGCCAGTGCCGCTCCACGAACCGAAGCTCGTTCGTCAGGCAAAAGCGGAATAAGGCCTTTTGCGACGAGATATCCATCTGGTCCCCATGCGTCTTCTTCCGTAAACTCGCGGACATAGTCTTCCAAACCCGGAACCAGCATATTGTTTTCGACTTTGACGTAGAAATACATGCTGCGCGAAACGCCATACTGATTGCTGGCTATGTTTTCGAATGTAGGGTCGATGCCGCCAATCTTTGCAGCTTTAACGCGATCCAGGTTTTGCTCTAGGAACGAATACCCAAGAACCCCAACCGCATCTTCATTCCGCAACAGAGTATTGATAATCGAACTGTCATTTTCGCCACTATCGATCCAGGCGCCATCGTTGCGAACTTCCCGCGCACGCGCGGTGAACGCATCCAGGTCGCTTTCCTTCAACGCTTGCATTTCTGGAAGATCCAGCGCGCCATTCTCCATTGCGATTTCCGCAAACGCGTCGCGTGTTCCTGATGTTGGCGGTGGACCTGAAACCAGGATGCGTGTCTCGGGCAAGGTCGCATCAATATCTTGCCAAATGCGGTTTGGATTCTTGACCCAGCCGCCTTCGCCGTCCGGCAGGTTTGCAGCCAGCGCAAGAAAAATCTGTGCTTTGGTCAAATTGAAATCTGGGCCGGACTTGTTGTTGGCCAGAACGATTCCATCATACCCGATTTTGATTTCGAGCGGCTCGAGGATGCCGGCCTGATTGCACAAAGCGCGCTCGCCCGCCTTCATTTTCCGCGACGCGTTGACAATTGAAGGCTCATCCGGGCCGATGCCGTCGCAGAAAATCTTGAAGCCGCCGCCAGTGCCCGTGGTTTCGACAATCGGGGCGGCATGTTTCGAGCTCGCGCCGAACTGTTCAGCGACAGTGGTGGCAAATGGCGCCACGGTTGAAGAGCCGACAATCTTGATCTTCTGAGGCTCTCCGACACTCAGGATTGGCGGCGCATTCTCTTGCCGCTCGATTGCAGACAGGTTTGCGGGGGCGCCGCATGCAGCGATTGCGAGTGTGAAAAGTGCAATGGCGATGAGGCGCACATTCGGCTCCTGAACAATTAGATCGACGCAGCCCTACATTTGATTTGTGACAGTCTAGTGCACATTACTGCATCTCTAAACCGCGACTTGCTGAACGTCAGCATAACCAAAACGGCGGCACACGTCCGCCAGTCGCGTTTGGCCATTTACCGGGCTCGTAATCCAAGCATAGCCGCCCGTCTGTTTTGTGGTTTTCATCTCGGCCAACACGCGCATGGTCTGACGCGCTATGGCTTCGCCGCTATCGACAAAATTCACCGCTTGCGGAATCGTCGCGGCCAGCTCTCCTCGTATCAAAGGGAAGTGCGTGCAGGCCAAAACCACAGTATCAATATCGTCGCCGCCTTCTGCCTCAAACAAAGGGGCTTGCGCAATGCGAAACGACTCCAATGGCACCGGATGTCCGGACGCGACTTGCTCGGCCATTCGAACCAGTGCGATTGAGCCGTGTAGGATAACACGCACGCCGCTGGCGAAATCCTCGATCAGTTCTGCGGTATAGTTGCGCCGCACGGTACCGGGTGTGGCGAGCAATCCGATCGTGCCGGTGCGGGTGAGCTGTGCGGCGGGCTTGATGGCTGGCACCGTGCCGATGACAGGAATGTCGAGAACAGCGCGAACCTCTGACAAAGCGAGGGTGCTGGCTGTGTTACAGGCGATCACAAACACGTCGGGGCGAGCCACTTGGCAAAGCGCTTTGGCGACCTCCGGCAACCTTTGTTTAAGGGCTATGTCTGACTTTTCGCCATATGGGAAAAATCCGCTATCGGCAGCGTAATCAACGGCGATAAACGGGGCCAAAGCCTGTATCTCTCGGGCCACGGTTAGACCCCCCATTCCGGAGTCAAAAACCAGCACTTTTCCGTTTAGATTCGCAGACATAGGGAGGTCCTAGACTGGTTTGCGCGCTTAGGAAATGCTCGGACTTGCTCTGGCGCGCTGTGCTTGTTATTGTGCGCTGCAGCATAAA
>JBCCDZ010000261.1:0-4446 GCA_039030525.1 Pseudomonadota bacterium
ATATACGCCCAGGCAGGCTTTAGCGGTGGTTTCGCCGCGCGATGAAAAGCGCAGCAGGATCCTGGAGCAATCTGGTTGGACCATTGTCACCAACCCTGATGCTGAGACTGGTCAAGCCAGTTCCATCGTCTGCGCGATGAACGCGTTGCGGACGCGCGAAGAGATCGATCAAATTGTGATTCTGCTGGGCGACATGCCGCATGTTCCGCCTGCGCATCTCAGCTCAATTTTGGCAAAAGCCGCGGCCCCGACGATCCAAGCTGTGATGTCCATAAGCGAGGACACGCTTAGCCCCCCTGCTCTGTTCAAACACAATCTGTTTCCAGCCTTGGCCTCCCTTTCCGGTGATCGCGGGGCAAAGTCTGTTTTTCTTGATAACAAGACCAGCGCTATGACGTTACCCCTGAGTGCGTACGAGGCGTTGGACATTGACAGCACAGCTGACCTATCGCGTGCAAAGGAGACTGAACATGCCTGATGGCCTCCCGACCATCTCCCCGGCGCCACTGGTCGATCAGTTCGGACGTCAGGTCACTTATTTACGCATCTCGGTCACGGATCGGTGTGATCTTCGCTGCACTTATTGCATGGCCGAAAAGATGCAATTCCTTCCCAAGCGAGACTTGCTGACGATTGAAGAGCTCGATCAAGTTGCCCGCGCTTTTGTCCAACGCGGCGTCCAGAAAATACGCATTACGGGCGGCGAACCTTTGGTGCGCAAAGGGATGCCGGAATTGTTCGAACGCTTAGGCGGTTATCTCGGCCATGGGCTAGAAGAACTTACCCTGACGACCAACGGAACGCTGCTGACAAAATTTGCAGACATGCTCGCCAGTAATGGCGTCAAACGGATCAATGTTTCGCTCGACACGCTGGACCCAGCGCGGTTTGAAACGATCACCCGGCGCGGCAAACTCCAGCAGGTTCTGGACGGAATAGATGCCGCACTTGAAGCGGGCATACACGTCAAGATCAACACGGTTGCGCTGAAACATGACAATGCGGATGAACTGGCAGACATCATAAGCTGGGCTCACAGCAAAGGCATGGACCTGACCCTGATCGAAGTGATGCCCCTTGGCGAAACAGATGAAGACCGGATCGACCAATATGTTCCGCTACCTATGGTCCGAGATCGGCTCTCCGAAACATGGGCCCTCGAAGATCTGACGCCGAACGATCGCAATGCTGGGCCATCGCGATACACACGCATCAAAGAGACCGGCGGCAAGCTTGGCTTCATTACACCGCTGACGAATAATTTTTGCGCCGGATGCAATCGTGTCCGCGTGACCTGTACAGGTCGCATCTATATGTGTCTCGGCCAGGACGATCATATCGACTTGCGCGCCGCCTTGCGCGAAAGCGACGATCCGGATGCCGCGCTCGATGCGTGCCTAAACCGCGCTTTGCTAAAGAAACCTGAGCGTCACGAGTTCAAGATCAATCGTCGCGGGCAAGACCCTGCCCTCGATCGACATATGTCGGTGACGGGAGGCTAGAATGCAGAAAATTCTCTATTTTGGCCGTCTCTCAGATGTTACCGGACTGAGTGAAGAGATGCTCGATATTCCAGCCGATATCGAAACCGCTGGTGCTTTGCGCAAATGGCTCGATCTTCGTTTCGAGGCATCAGGCGCATTGCTCGATCCGACGGTCCGTATTGCGATAGATAGTGAGATCACGTTTGATAAAGCGCCCGTAATCGGGGCGAGCGAGATTGCATTCATGCCCCCTGTAGGAGGCGGATAGATGCTTCGACTATCGCCTGATCCGATTGATGCCAGCCAGGAACTTCAACAGTTTGAGCAACGTGTCAAAGACGCCGGCGGGATCGTCACCTTTAGCGGACATGTTCGGCCGAAGGCATCGATGGGCGATGTTAGTGCTCTACACTTGCAGGCCTATTCTCCGATGACGGAGACCGGGATAGAAGCTGCAATCTCGGACGCACAATCGCGTTGGACCCTCGACGCCGTTCTCGTACTCCACCGCATTGGCGACATGCTGCCGGGCGATACAATCGTTTTCGTTGCCACGGCCGCGAAACACCGGCGCGCCGCGTTTGAGGCCGCAGATTTTTTGATGGATTATCTGAAAACCGAGGCGGTCTTCTGGAAGAAAGAAAAAACTGAGACGGGAGCCCATTGGATTGAGCCCCGAGATGATGATTATGCCGATGCCGCGCGCTGGGCAAAAAAGGAACCTGTTTGATCCATGGCTGGAATAGATGAGACGCTCGAATTTAAGCCGGTTCGTATCGCCGTCCTGGTGGTCAGCGACACGCGAACCCTGGAAACAGATACATCCGGCGCGCTTCTGGTGCAGCGCCTTGAAAGCGCAGGGCATGTTCTGGCTGACCGAAAGATTGTTAAGGATGATCCGCCGATCATTCGTGCATGCGTCGAAGACTGGATCATGGATGCTGATATCGATGTTGTTGTCTCGAGCGGCGGTACGGGCCTCACGGGTCGAGACGTCACGCCAGAGGCAATCACGCCTTTGTTCGAAAAAACCATAGATGGCTTCTCAGTGATCTTTCATCAGGTCAGCTATCAATCCGTCGGATTGTCCACGTTACAATCGCGCGCGATTGCTGGCCTGGCCAAAGGCACATTCATATTTTGCCTGCCCGGATCGAATGGCGCGGTGAAAGATGGCTGGGACAAAGTTATTTCTTTTCAACTCGATAGCCGTCACAAGCCCTGCAACCTGGTCGAATTGATGCCGCGTCTGATGGAGACCTAAATGGGCGACCTTACGCATATTGGACCCGACGGGCGGGCGCGCATGGTGGATGTCTCTGACAAAGCCGATACAACGCGCGAAGCGCTCGCACATGGCTTTATCCGTATGTCAGAAGCTGCATTTCAAGCCGCGATCGGACGTGACACCAAAAAAGGTGATCCGATTGCGATTGCAGAATTGGCTGGCATCATGGCCGCAAAAAAGACGTCCGATCTCATCCCGCTCTGTCATCCCCTCCCCTTGTCGGGATTGAAAGTCGAGTTTCGTCCGATTGATACTGAATCCGCTTTTGAAGTCACCGCACGCGTCAAAACCACGGGCAAGACAGGCGTTGAAATGGAGGCGCTGACCGCCGTAAGTGGGGCCTGCCTGACGCTGTATGATATGCTCAAGGCGGTGGACAAATCGATGCAGATTTATGGCATCGAACTACTAGAGAAATCGGGTGGCAAGTCGGGCGACTATCGGAAACCGACGGCATGAACGACCTGATCAGCGTCGAACAGGCTGTGAGCGTATTGCGCGCGAACCGATTGCCCGCGCGAACAGAACGTATTCCTATTGGCGACGCCCTCGGTCGACGGCTTGCGCATCCCGTCATTGCCCAAGTCTCTCGTCCGCCGGTCGCGTTGTCGGCGATGGATGGCTATGCGGTCAAGCTCGACGATGCCCGATCGGCTGGAACGCGCCTCAAGCTGATCGGCGCAGCCCCTGCCGGGCACCCATTTTCAGGCAATGTTCGCAGCGGCACCGCGGTTCGTATCTTCACCGGGTCTGTCATTCCTGACGGGGCTGATCATATTCTTATCCAGGAGAATGCAGAGCGCGACGGCGATGATGTCGTAATCATTGAACCGTCTGAAACGCCGCGGCACATTCGCGCTGCCGGTATAGATTTTGAACTGGATGACATTTTGGTGCCCACGGGCACGCAGCTGGCGCCGGCACATTTGGCCGTCGCCGCCGCTGGCAATAATGCGACGGTCGAGGTTGCAGCGCGCTTGCGGGTTGGAATGCTCTCGAGCGGCGATGAACTCAAACCCCCAGGGTCGGATCTGCGGCCGGGTGAAATTACCAATTCAAATCCTTACGGCTTGTCTGGTTTGATTGAAAGATGGGGTGGCGCGCCCGTTCAGTTAGGGGTCGCCACCGACTCGATCGAGTCTATTCAAGCGCACCTTGATGCCGCTGATGTCGATATTTTGCTGCCGATTGGCGGCGCGTCTGTCGGCGATCATGATCATATGCCTGCAGCGTTTGCCGAGCGCGGTTTCGAGTCGGTATTTCGAAAGGTCGCTGTGCGCCCCGGGAAGCCAACCTGGTTCTCGCGGACAGAACACACACTGGCGTTAGGTTTGCCCGGCAACCCTGCATCGGCACTGGTCTGTGCGCACCTATTCCTGTCCCCCCTGCTCGGGGTTGATTGGCGGGCGGAAATGGCATCGGCGAGACTGACTCAGCCCGTTTCTGAAAATGGGCCGCGAGAGCACTTCATGCGGGCCCGCATCGAGATCAATGATGATGGCCAACTCGATGTTACGCCCGCACCTAGCCAGGATAGTTCATTGCTCAGCGCTTTCGTTCAACACAATGCACTCATCCGCCGAATCCCGAATGAAAATGCGCTCGATTCCGGCGCCCTTGTTCGCGTTCTTCCGATCATGTCGATCCTGTAAACCTCCTTACAGTTTGCGAATG
>JBCCDZ010000262.1:0-4432 GCA_039030525.1 Pseudomonadota bacterium
AATGTAGCGATTGACCGGAATCACCATCGGATAATCGGTGGCGAGGTAAAGTGGTTTCTCGGGCGTCGGCAGCGGATCGGTCGGCAATCCATAGTGAATACCGTTCGAGACATACTGGATCGGATATCCGTCAGCGTCGAGCTCATCCATATAGTAATAGGTCCAGGCCCAGTTCCCCATGCCTTCGGTCTTGATGGTGATCCACCCTTCTTTCGCGGCATCAACGAAGATGTTTGGATCATCCAGGTCGCCGCTTTGAGCGATCATTTCGAGATCTGGTTCATTCTCCTGGTAGAACAGGTTCGAAAAGGACGGGCCAGCAATGGCCACCAGAATCAAGACAGGGACAGCCGTCCATATGATTTCTACAGTGGTATTATGGCTGAATTTTCGGGGCTCTGGATTCGCACGCTTATTGTAGCGAATGCAGACCCATACCAACAATCCGAGCACAACGAGCGTGATCAGCGTGATGATCACCAAAAGGTAATTATGAAAGTCGTTCACACGCTCCATAATGCGCGTGGCGGCGGGCTGAAATCCGAGCGCGCCAGGGGTCGGTTGACCGACAAGTTCTTGAGCAAACGCCGATCCGGTGATCAGCAATGTCGAAATCCATGCAAAGACGTAACGCAAGAGTCACTCCATCCAATCTTGGCTGCAGCCTTATATACGGGAAACGCCGAGGTCTACCCAATACAACCAGCTCTTATAAAATGTCGCACTCGCTCGCTAATTCTACGATCTTAGTGTATGGTTAAACCACTTCACCAGGAGGCATAAAATGAGACTCAAACTCATAATCGCCGCGGCGGCGACAGCTCTCGTTGCGGAAACA
The DNA here is from genome assembly GCA_039030525.1 of Pseudomonadota bacterium. Lineage (GTDB taxonomy): Bacteria > Pseudomonadota > Alphaproteobacteria > Caulobacterales > Hyphomonadaceae > Henriciella. The sequence continues at coordinate 839 of JBCCDZ010000262.1, forward strand.
GCATCCGCTCAAGTCTTCGTCATCGGCCAAGGGCTCGGCGGAGATTGCTATCAAAAAACCAAGAACCAGTATTCCAGCTTCAGAGACGCGGACCAGACCTGCACGCGGGCGCTGCGCGAACAAGCGATGACTCGTAGCAATCGCGCGGCGACATATGTGAACCGTGGTGTCCTTCGGATGCGCTCTGGCAAGTACGAGCAGGCGCTGTCGGACTATACCGACGCAATCAAGCTGCAACCTGAGCTTGGCGCGGCGTACCTGAACAAGGGTGCGGCAATGATCTATCAAAAGGATTTCCAAGGAGCGATCGCTCCGCTCGACCGAGCGATTGATCTGGAGTCTGCGGACCTGTTCGCCGCCTATTACAATCGTGCGATTGCACGCGAGAACACGGGCGATGTTGCTGGCGCGTATGCGGACTTCCAGAAGTCTCTCGCGCTAAAGCCGGGTTGGGAGCTTGCACAGAATCAATTGAGCCGATTCTCCGTCGAAGAAGCGAGCTGATCTCAAATTGTTCGCACTGGAGCGCTTGATTGAGCGCTCCAGCAGCGTCAAATAACAGGCATGACTTATCAAGACTTGCCTTTCGACACCCAAGACGCCGCCGCCCTGCTCTCTGATGCAACTTCAGGCGCAGACGATGGCGACATTTATGTGCAACGCTCTCGATCAGAAGGGTTTGTCTTTGATGACGGGCGCCTGAAATCTGCGACCTATGATACCAGCCAAGGCTTTGGACTGCGGGTTGTTGCCGGCGAAGCGAGCGGGAATGCCCATTCTGGAGAGCTTTCAATCGATGCGATTCGCCGCGCCAGCGAGACAGCAAGGCAAGCCAAGCGCGGGTATTCCGGCGCCCTCGACACCGGTCCCACGCCGACCAATCGACGGCTGTATGAACCAATAGACCCAACAGATTCGCCGGATTTTACAGTCAAAACGGGTTTGCTGGCCGAAATCGACGCCTGGGTGCGTGCAAAGGACCCGCGGGTCGTTCAGGTATCCGTTTCGTTGGCGGGCAGCCACGAGCAAATCGACATTCTGCGCCCCGCAGGAGAGGTCTTCCATGATATTCGCCCGCTCGTTCGTTTGAATATTTCTGTCACGCTTGAGCAAAATGGTCGCCGCGAATCAGCATCGGCGGGTGCTGGTGGACGCGCTGCCTATGATGAGTGGATCGCGCCCGAGCGTTGGCAGGGACTTGCCATGCGCGCGCTCCGCAAAGCGGAGGTCAATCTTGAGTCGATCCCTGCTCCAGCGGGTGAGATGGAAGTCGTTCTTGGGCCGGGTTGGCCGGCGGTCTTGCTGCATGAAGCCGTCGGTCATGGACTTGAAGGCGACTTCAATCGCAAAGGCACCAGCGTCTATTCGGGCCGGGTCGGCGAACAAGTCGCGTCGAAGGGAGTCACCATTATTGATGATGGCACCATTGATTCGCGCAGAGGCTCCCTCTCGGTAGATGATGAAGGCACGCCGACCAACCGTACCGTCTTAATTGAGGATGGGATCCTGAAAGGCTATATGCAGGACCGTCAGAATGCCCGCCTGATGGGCGTTCCGCCAACTGGAAACGGTCGTCGCGAATCCTACGACGCAACGATTATGCCGCGTATGACCAATACGGTGATGCTCGGCGGCAAAGATGATCCTGAAGAAATCGTCGCTTCGATCAAAAAAGGCATTTGGGCCGTAGACTTTGGCGGCGGTCAGGTCGACATCACGTCTGGAAACTTCGTGTTTCAGTGCACCGAAGCTTACATGGTCGAGAATGGCAAAGTGGTGGCGCCGGTCAAGAATGCGACTCTGATCGGCCATGGACCCACAGCGCTCAGCCAGGTCGAAATGATCGGCAATGACTTTGCGATGGATGACGGCGTCGGCACCTGCGGTAAGGCAGGTCAATCTGTGCCCGTTGGCGTCGGTCAACCGACCCTGAAAGTTGGCGGTCTCACTGTGGGCGGTGCGGGTTAGGACACCGCGTCAGGATTGCTAGCGCACCACTGCGCGTTCGCAGGATCAAAGTCTCGCGAACTTCCTTCGATTAAATACTCGAGTGGATAAGCGACACCATTTCTCCAAAGCGCCTCGCCGTTGACGATTTTTGGTGCGAACACCACCGCAGCCATCGCGCGCATGGATTCATCGCAGAACACTTCGTGTGTGCACTTCGCTCGAATGTTGACGGGCTTTCCCGCTGGGGTCACGTCCATGTGTACCTCACACATTCCCGATAACCCTGCCATCGCTGCCTTCAACGGATAGGATGGTATTGGAGGCGTAATCAGCTCAGCTTCGTCATCACCAACTCGCTGAGCGGCCGCTTCAAAATTGCATACGGCCAGGACCACTAAAAGGCTGCAAACTCCGCTCTTCAAAGTCATCTTCACCTCTTGAGAGCTCGTGTCCTTAAGCCGGTTTCTCTCCCGACGCCTGCAATTCATCATCAAGCGAATCGACTGCACCGACATCTGTGCTCATCCATCGTTTGATGATTGGAGAAATCAGCAGCATGACGACCCCGATGCCCATCGCGACATAAGCAACATTGCTATAGACGCTGACATAAGTCGCTTTCGCTTCGGCAATATTCGTCACCTGCCCGCCAATCGTCTCCGCGCCTGTTGTTCGAGCGATGACGCCAGCCAGGAAGTTCGACAGTCCTGAATACAAGAACCAGGCGCCCATCGTCATGCCAACGACGCGCGCGGGCGCCATCTTGGTTACAGCAGAGAGCCCCACTGGTGAGACCATAAGCTCCCCCATCGTGTGAACCCAATAGATCAGGAAGATGAAATAGACCGCGGTCATGCCGGTACTGCCGGAAATCCCCATACCGCCGACTAACGACAAGAAGCCCAGACCGGCGAGGAATACCCCAATTGCAAACTTCACCGGCGTCGAAGGCTCCAGGCCGCGTTTTCCGAGACTGATCCACATCCATGCAAAGAGGGGGGCGAAGATGACAATGTACCCAGCGTTCAGGAATTGAAAGACCGGCGTTGGCACATTCCAGCCGAACATTTCCTTATCCACCAAGCGGTCGGTGAACAGAGTCAGAGACGAGCCGGCCTGTTCGAACAGCGCCCAGAACGGGATCTGTGCCAGCACGAAGTAAATCGCGGCGAACATACGATTGCGCTCGGTGCCACTTAGCTTGAGGAACGCGTAACCCACCAGGCCGAGGAAAACTGCAATGCCGAGCGATCCGACAAACCATTCCGGGATCAGCTCTGAATTCATGACCAGCAGCATGGAGACCGCAATTACGCCAAGTCCTGCAAGATAACAGGCCATTTCGACTGTGATCGGGCCGAGGAAGGATTTCTTGAGCACATCGGGGTTTGCGGGCTCGGCTTTGCCGTCGAGGTATTTCTGTCCCCAGACAAAAACCAGTAGGCCCAGGAACATCCCGATTCCGGCGAGGCCAAAGCCATACTTCCATCCCCATACAATCCCAATGATTCCGCATGTGAGCGATGACAGAAGCGAGCCCAGATTGATGCCCATGTAGAACAGGCTGAAACCTGAGTCTCGGCGAGGATCATCGAACTCATACAAGGCCCCGACAATAGTCGAAATATTGGCTTTCAAGTAACC
>JBCCDZ010000263.1:0-4423 GCA_039030525.1 Pseudomonadota bacterium
GCCAGCGATTCTGGCATGATCAGGTCTTGCAGGCTGTGCTTATGGGCGGCCTGGCTGGCAGTATTTATCTCTTTCTAGCGCCCGTCTCTGCCCATGCGGACGAGACAGCCGACCGCCGTTTTGTAACGCAAACCGTGCCAAGCTTGGACGCCGCGAGCGCCGCACAAGCTCTCAACAGCCCGGCTGGTCTCGTGAACGTCCAATCGCCGACAGGATGGCGGTTGTTCCAGCACCCGAACCAAAGTGAGACCGGGACCTCGAACGCCGCCAATCCGCATGTTGGTCTCGATTCCATGATGGCCATTTTCTATCACCCCGAGACCGACCTTTATTGCGATCTCGATATCTCAGTGCTGTTGCCACAAAAGGCGAGGATCTCCGGCTTTGGCTCTGAATATGGTGTCCGTCTTTCGCCTGCCGTCCAATACAAACTTGTCCAGAGGAACCTTGAGACCTGGGTCGAGCTGCCGATGCGAGAATTCGGACGCGTGATACAGTTTGAGCGGCGCCCGACCGAGCCTGCACTAGGGCCGCACCTGACGCGCGCGACTTGGCGGTGGGAAAGCGAAGATGGCATAGTCTCTGAAGGCATTGGCGAAAGCAATTTAATCAATAGCGCAATCATCACCAATTTCTGCCATTGGCCGAAAGGGCAAGCGTCCAGCGCTGATGGGGCTGCTCGCATCGCTGATCTGCGTGGTGCGATTAAGCTGACGCCACCGAGCGATGACTGATATTACCTGCCCCGTCGCATCGCGGTTGATGAGATCGGGTTCAGCGGCGCGGGTAAATAAACCCAGGCCGGAGTCTGCTGATTGGGTAAAATACGGGCCGCGCGATCCGGCAAACGCCGATCCTTGAGCAGCTTTGCAAAGGGGCTCACCCGCGCTGCCAGTTCAAAGCCAGGCCGCGCTATGACGGCCACTGGAATATGCTCTGTCAGCGCGCGCCAGTCTTTCCAGAAATGAAACGTCATCAGACTGTCGCCGCCCATGATCCAGACCAGCTGGGCATGGTGGCAGCGTTGTTTCAGCAATTTTACCAGATCAATCGTGTAGCGCAGGTTCAGTTGTTTCTCGACATCGCTAACGCGAAAGCGGCGATGATGTTGGGTTAAATCTTCGACCGCCGCGAGCCGTGCCTGATAATCGCTCGGCGCTTCTTTCAGCGGATTGCCAGGTGTCGGAAACCACCAGACCTGATCCAGGCCCAGTCGCTGCATCGCCGTCTGTGCGACATGCAAATGCCCGCTATGGGGTGGATCAAAGCTACCCCCGAACAGTCCGATGCGCGCGCGTGTGCGGCTTGGCGGCAAAAAGGCAGCAGGTCGTGTATAGGACATGGCGCTGTCTAGAACGCCCCGGTTAAGGCCGGGTTTGTCCAGTGCCGCGCACCACATATTTGTAAATGGTCAGCTGCTCCGCGCCAACCGGGCCGCGTGCATGGATACGGCCTGTCGCGATGCCAATCTCAGCGCCCATGCCGAATTCGCCGCCATCGGCATATTGCGTCGAGGCATTATGGATCAGAATGCCGGCATCAATGTCAGCGAAGAATTTCTCGGCTTTCGATATGTCTTCCGTAATGATGCATTCGGTATGGCTGGTGCCATAGGTCGTGATGTGGTCAATCGCGCCATCAATGCCGTCGACGACTCGAACCGAAATGATCGGCGCAAGATATTCGGTGCGCCAGTCTTCTTCGGTCGCTTCGGTCATGTCGTTATAGATCGCACGGGCGGCGTCATCGCCAGCCATGCTGCAACCGGAATCTTTCAAGGCACTGGCAATCGCTGGGAGCAGGCTGGCCGCAATTTTCTCGTCAATCAGCAGAGTCTCGGCCGATCCACAAATGCCGGTGCGCCGCATCTTGGCATTGACGACAATATCAATCGCCATTTGCGGGTCTGCAGCCGCATCGACATAGACATGACAGAGGCCTTCAAGGTGTCCGATGACGGGCACGCGCGCTTCAGCCTGGACGCGTTCGACCAGGCTCTTGCCGCCGCGCGGAACGATCACGTCAACATTGCCGTCCAGGCCGGTCAGCATATGTCCGACGGCGGCGCGGTCTTTGGTCTGAACCAATTGTACCGCGTCTTCAGGTAGACCAACCGCACGCAATCCAGCGCGCAACGCGTCCGCGATCGCCATCGCCGAGTTCAGGCTTTCGCTGCCCGCTCGCAATATTGCTGCATTGCCCGACCGTACGCAGAGCGCCGCGGCATCTGCTGTCACGTTCGGACGGGCTTCATAGATGATTCCAATCACGCCAAGCGGTGTGCGTACGCGCGCAATGTCGAGGCCGGATGGCACCGTCCAGCGCGCAATTTCGCTACCGACCGGGTCCGGCAGGTCGGCGACGGCGCGCAAGGCGTCGGCGATGCTCGCGACGCGATCTGGCGTCAGAGCCAAGCGATCCATCATCGCCTCTGTGAGGCCTTTGTTGCGGCCACCAGCAAGGTCTTGCGCATTTGCGGCCAAGATTGCCCGCTCGGCAGTGACCAGCGCGTCTGCCATCGCGAGAATGGCTTTTGTGCGTCCGTCTATGCCAGCCTTGGCCAGCGTGGCAGACGCGGCACGGGCGCGCCGGCCCATATCAAGCAGGGTCGCCTGTAAATCTTCGGTCGGTGTGTGCAATGTATCGGCCATGTCGTGCTATTGCCGGATTTATCGCGTCTGGGCAATGAGGGATTCTAATGGCTGGCTGATTATCCGCGCCAGAAGCGCCGGGTCATCAAGACGAACACGGCGGTAAATTCCAACCGTCCGAGCAACATAGCGACGGCGCAAATCCACTTGCCGCGATTGGTCAGGCCTTCAAACGTACCAGCAGGTCCGATTTCCGAGCCCAGACCCGGGCCGACATTCGACACGCTGGTCGCGGCGCCAGAGATCGCCGTCAGCGGGTCTTCACCCGTCAAACTGAGCAGGATCGCAGCAACGACGAATGTTGCCAGATACAAGAAGACAAAAACCATCACCGATTGCAGCGTGTCATTGTCGATGACCTTGCCACCATAGCGAATGCGGACGACCCGGTTCGGGCTGACCATTTGCTGAGCATGGGCGAGGACAGCCCGAAAGCTGATTTCGAGACGAAACATCTTGATCCCGCACGCCGCAGACCCCGCGCAGCCGCCGAGGAAAATTGTGATCAGGAAGATCATGACGATCGGCTCGCCCCAGCCATCATAGGCCGTGGTCGCATAGCCGGTGCCGGTCATCACCGAGACAACATTAAACATGGTTTCGATGAAGCCACCAATTGGGCTGATGATGACATAGTCCTGGTCGGCGAGCACACGTAGAATGAAAACCAGCGTGGTGATGCCGACAATCAATCCAACGAATAGGCGTGGCTGCGGATCGGTGAGCAAGGGTTTGACCCGTCCATGGATCATGGCCAGCGCCAACAGGCTGAAGGGCAAGCCCGCGACAATCATAAAGAAGATGGCGGTTGGAATAGCGGCCGGTGCTGTTTCGGTGAACGCGCCGAACGAGGCATCCGATGTCGAGTAACCGCCTGCAGCCACTGTTGTCATCGCATGCGCAATGGCATCGAACGCATTCATTCCTGACAGCATGTAAGCGGACGCGCACACGGCCGAAATGAACAGATAGATCATGCCGATCTGCGCAGAGACCTCGCCAATCCGCGGCACGAACTTTCCAGACACGTCCGAGCTTTCGAGCTGGAACAGCTGCATGCCGCCGACCCGCAGCATTGGCAGAATGGCGATCGCGGTGACAATAATACCAATTCCGCCGAACCATTGCAGGATCGCTCGCCATAGCAATAAGCCGCGCGGTTGAAATTCGAGCTGACTCATCACGGTCGAGCCGGTGGTCGTCAGGCCGGAAATGCTCTCAAACATCGCATCCGTGAAGCTCATGCCGATGCCCATGAACGGGATGGCGGCGAGCGCTGGCAGCACGACCCAGACCAAAACAGTCAACAGAAACGCCTCGCGTGCGCCAGTCCGTTCTGGACGTCCGCCAGAGAGAATGACGAGGCCGCCACCGAACAGCAACAACATGACCGAGCTGGCGGCAAAAATCGGCCACTCCGCGCGCGCATCGGCGACATCCAGAAGCAAGCAAGGGATCATTGCCGCGCCGAGCAGCGCGGTCATGATGCCAAGGGCAAGGATAACGACTCGTAATTGCATCTGAGGTGGGGGCTAAAGCGAAAAAGCTGCAAAGGCGTGTACTTTTGGCCACGCGAACTGCCATTCGGCATACAATATAGGGACCAGTGTGGAAAAAAATCAGTAAAAAAGTGCAATTTTCCACCACAGCTTGAGCATGGTTAATGAGTTGTAAATAAAAGGTTTTGTATAAGTTAACGTAAGCGTCATATAGCGTGTTCCGCTATATTTCCGGTTTGTTCCGTATTGGTTTCGTCAATGCGACCTTGTGGA
>JBCCDZ010000264.1:0-4401 GCA_039030525.1 Pseudomonadota bacterium
ATCGCGAACAATCGCATCGGTTAGTTCTACACGGGTGAGCGTTGTGGTCGTCACGGGATCAACTCCTCTAGGTTAACAATAAGGGGCGAAATGTTAACGAATTACCAAAAATCAGAGGCGAAAGAGGCTCGCGCCCCAAGAAAATCCGCCGCCCATGGCTTCGCTGAGCACCAAATGCCCCGGTTGAATGCGACCATCGCTGACGGCGGTATGTAAAGCAAGTGGAATCGACGCGGCGGACGTGTTGCCATGAATGCCGACCGTAGAGATGACTTTGCTCTCATCCAGCTTCATCTTCTTGGCGACGCCGTTGAGAATACGCTGATTGGCCTGATGCGGCACAAACCAGTCAACATCGTCAGAGGAAATGCCGGTCTCTTGATAGACCGCATCAATCGCGCTGGAAATATTGGTCACGGCATGGCGAAAGACCTGGTTACCAAGCATCCGGACATGTCCAATTGTGCCTGTCGAAGAGACGCCGCCATCGACATGAAGCAACTCGCTCTTAGTGCCATCCGTGCGAATGTGATGATTGAGAACGCCGCGATCGCCAGAATTGGCTGCGCTTTCAGCGGTCAGCACCACGCCGCCTGCACCATCACCGAACAGGACGCACGTGCCACGGTCTGACCAGTCGAGGATGCGGGTAAAAGTCTCGGCGCCAATCACCAAAGCGGTTTTGAAGAGACCAGTCTTGAGCATCGAGTCGGCCGTGGCCAATGCGAACAGAAATCCAGAACAGACCGCCTGCACATCGAACGCCGCGCCCGCCCCTGTACCAAGCTTGGCTTGTACAGCGGTCGCCGTTGCAGGGAATGTCTTATCGGGCGTGGTGGTCGCGAGAACAATGAGATCGACCTGTTCCGCAGCGATGCCTGCATCCGCCAAAATAAGGGTCGCGGCTTGGGTCGCCAAGTCTGACGTAAGCTCGCCATCCGCCGCGATATGGCGCTGACATATGCCGGTGCGTTCCTGAATCCACTGATCTGAGGTCTCGACAATGCTCGACATCTCTTCATTGGTCATGATGCGCTCGGGAAGATAGCCCCCGGTGCCGCGGATAACGCTTCTGATCGCCGTCATTCTGACGCCTCGCTCAAGCTGACTTCGACACTATCGCGGCGCAAACCCGCCGCAACTTCTTCCATATAGCGACTCGCAGCCAAGTCAGCGGCAAGGCTGACAGCCGTCGCATATCCTTCAGCATCGGTGCCGCCATGGCTTTTAACGACAACACCATTGAGGCCAAGCAGAACCCCGCCATTGACGTTTGAGGGGTCCATTTTCTCGCGTAGCCGCTTCAAGCCGGAGCTGGCCAAGGCCGCGCCCATTTTGGAAATGACACCCGAGGTCAGCGCTTCGCGCACATAAGATGCGACCAAGCGTGCGGTGCCTTCGGCAGTCTTCAATGCGACATTGCCCGTAAACCCGTCTGTCACGACAACATCAACTGCGCCCATCGCAATGTCATTGCCTTCTACATAACCCCGGAAGTTGAGGCCAAGTTCAGGCTCGCGCAGGCGTTCCGCCGCCAGTTTCAGCGTGTCGCGGCCTTTGTCGTCTTCAGACCCAATATTGAGCAGGCCAATGGTCGGTTTCTGGTTTCCAGTCACCGCGCGAGCATAGGCCTCTCCCATAATCGCAAAAGTGACAAGTTGGTCAGAGTCGGCATCGAGGTTGGCGCCGACATCCAGGACAATTGATCGCCCTTCCATGGTCGGCCAGATCGCTGTCATGGCTGGACGATGAACGCCCTCCATCTTACGCAGCGCCATCATGGCAAACGCCATCAATGCGCCCGTATTTCCGGCAGAAACCGCAGCGCCCGCGCGTCCAGCTTTGACGGCTTGAACGGCGCCCCACATGCTGGTGGTCTTGGCCCGGCGCAAAGCGACGGAGGGCTTTTCACTCATGCTGACCACATCATCATGGTGCATGATCGTGCAGCGATCCATCAATCCACGTGATTCCAGGCCGGATGTGATGTCTTCGGCACGGCCATGGACTTCGAACAGCACATTCGCCCGCTGCTCGGAAAAGAGTTTCAGACCATCAAGGACGACCGTCGGAGCCGCATCGCCCCCCATCGCGTCAATTGACAGTATTAAGCTGGCCATCGGATCAAGACTCCGCATTGCCGTGTAAGATCGGCGCAACCTATGCGCGCCCGATCGGAAAGGCAACGCATCTCTTTGCCAACATAACAGCTTGGCAGCACTGCAAATTCACAGGGCATCTGGTCCCGCGCGCACTTGTGCATCGGAGAGATCCTCAAGATCGACGTTGAGGTCGATCAAATAGGTCGCCAATGCCTGGGCTTTCTCGACATCTTTTTGGACATTGCGTTGCAGGACTTCGGTCAAAGCCTGTTTCGGCGGCGATTCGGAGAGGGCTTCATCGACCGCTTTGGCCAAACCGAAAAACTCCTCTCCCATTTTTCGAATGCGGCGCGCAATCGACGAATCACCAACACCGTGTTCCCGTAAGGCGTGGTCGAAGTCAGAGAAAAGCAACTCCGTGAACGTCTCCGTCAGCGCTTTTCCCTCGCCGCCCAACCCGCGCATACGCCGCATGGCCAGGGTTGCGACCAGGGTCACCATATTGAATCGGCCATAGACGGTGTCCGTCACCCATTCTCGCAGAAACGGCTCTGGAATGCGCGCCGAGGCGTTGACTGCATCGCGCCAGCGCCGCGCGACATCCTTGTCAGCTGTTTTTCGATTGAACCAGTTGAACATGTTCGCCCTATTTTTGACTCCCGTCGGATGTTACCTAGTGGTTGCCATTGGCAGGTTTTCACCTTTATCTCCAGCGCAACTATCAGGAGTTTCCTCATGGCGCGACGTGTCATTCTAGCATCTATTTCGCTTGCTGCGCTCACCACAGCCTGCATCAGCCCGATTGAAGACTATCACGGGTATACGGCTGATGAGGTCTTGCCGCAAAACATTACGGTCGGACAAGACACCCGGGCGAGTGTTCTGGCGCAGCTCGGATCGGCCTCAACCGAAAGTGTATTTGACGAAAATACCTGGTTCTACATCACAACGCGGCGTGAACGTGTCGCGTTCCTAACCCCGCGCACCAAACAGCGCTCCATTACGGGTATCCGTTTCGGCGAGGATGACGTCGTGGATGAATTGCTGACTTATGATGAAGAAGACGGCGAAGTGATCAATTACGCCTCCCGCGAAACGCCAACACGTGGGCGTGAACTGGGGCTGTTAGAGCAGATCTTCGGTACCGTAGGCGCGGTGGCCTTGCCTCAGACCGACGAGCGCACACCAGGCAACCCAACCGGACGCCGGAACTAGTTCGACATTGCGGGCACCGATACGCGCTTTTGCACGGTAAATCCTTCCAGGCCCGGCGAACAGCCCAGCTGACCGCTACGAGCGTAGACATGCACGTAATCGACCTGAAGAATTGACGGGTCCGGTGTTTCATCAATCGGCCATCCGCTTCCCAATGCCAGATTCACAATCGGATACATTGGATAATCCAGCTCTTCCGGCGTCGGGTGACGCCAGAACTCTTCTCCATTGAGGAAAAAGACGATCCACTCCGGCGATATATCGACGCCATACGTGTTAAACTCAGAGACGAGCAATTCGGATGCTACGGGCGTCTGAATGCCCTCTGACCACTTCTTTCCAGGCGCTTCATAATGCAAATGCAAGACGCTATGAAACCGATCGGTGCGATGGCCATAATATTCGACGACATCGATCTCTAGCCGAGGGTCGACGCTGCCAACCGCTCGCAGAGGCATAAGCCAGAAGGCAGGCCACGTTCCTGCTCCCTCCGGAAACTTCATACGGGTTTCGAAATATCCGTATTGCGTCCCCCACCCTCGGCCGGTTCTATCTGCGGCGGCCAATAACCCAGACCGCCATTTCCCAGTGCGGTCGCGCCACGCTCTGATAGAGAGCATGCCCTGCTCCACCGAGAACGGGCCATCGCGCCCCGGATCGGTGAACTGCGCGTCGCCAAAATCACCCCACCAGGGCGTATGAGCGGTCCAGCGCGCAAAGCCGATCCGGTTCGGTGACACGCTTAAACTGTCAAACTCCTCCAACATGACGGGTACGAGATCGCAACTTTCCGGCAATATGGAGGCTTGCGGTTGAACCGCGCAGGCCGAGATTATGAGTCCGGCGGCAATTCCCGCAAATGGCTTCGAGACATTCATTCTAAACGTCCCCCCGTAATCTACCCTCTGAACAACGTAGCGCGTGGTTCGGCGCCGTGAAGCTCTAGCCAGAAAAAAACCCGCGCCCATTTGGACGCGGGTTTTTTGTTTCAATAGTTTTGTGGGTCTAGTGACCGCCAGCCAGAACAGCCAGCATCAAGAGCGCCACAATATTGGTGATCTTGATCATCGGGTTTACAGCCGGG
>JBCCDZ010000265.1:0-4399 GCA_039030525.1 Pseudomonadota bacterium
GCCAATCCAGCAATGCCGAGTGTCGTAAGTAGGCGTTTCATGATGTGTCTCCCTAATGTGAAGCTGATTGTGCCCCACAAGTTGGGCGAGTTTTTGTCGGTTTATGGCCGATCATCATGCAAAGATGGATAGACCCACCACCAGGGGTATCCTGTTTCACCCAGAACATATTCTGCAATCTCTGGAAATATGATTTCGGCGCGCACACTATTGGCGAGCATGACCAGGCAGCGCGCCTCGACCTCCTGGCAAATAACCAGATTTCCGGTCCAATCATTATGCCCGCCTTTAGCAAAGTATCGTCCGTTCGAACTATGCCACGTGATCAAGCCGAGACCTGCGGCAAGCTGGATCGGCTGGGCCCGATCGGTTCGGGTGTCATGCATCGGGATTGTTGGAAACTTTTGGACGGTCTCGATCGTAAATTGAGGGCTAACCCACTCCGCTCGCATTTGGTCGGACAGGCCATCGCCGCGCAGCATGCCGCGCCAGAGCAGCGCCTGATCTGCGATGGTCGTGTCCATCGACCCCGATGCGCTGACATTTGATCGTTCGTCATGGGGTTCAAACGATCCGTCCATGGCGTATCCATCAGCTAGATTGTCGGCGAAATCCTCGCGCCATTGCAGGCTGGTATTCGGCATCCCGAACGGATCGAACATACGCTTGCGCATTTCCTGTTTAACATCGAGGCCGAGACCTTCCTCCAGAACCGCTTGCAGGATGTTTATGCCTTCGCCCGAATATGCATAAGCAGCGCCTGGTTTGAAATGGAATCGTAGATCACGATTGGGTTCAAAATAGCGAAGATTATTGAGGCCGGAGGTGTGGCTCAGAAGCAGGCGTGGGGTCAGACTGCGCCACTCCGGATCATCCTGAAGCGATTGCCACCAGGGATAGTCTGGCAATGGTTTCGGCAAATAACTGTCAATCGTGCGGTCGAGGTCAAGCCGCCCTTCATCGACCAGTTGAAGCACCATGTACCCGAAGGCGGCTTTGGTCAGAGATGCGCCATACATGATCGTGTTCGACTCAAGCGGCAGATCTTTTTCGACATTGCGCACGCCATAAGCGCGGCTATGGCGAATTCGGTCGCCTTCGATAATCGCGACGGCGAGCCCTTTAACGTCTTCTCGCGCCATCAGGGTCTCGATCCGGGCATCCAGACCCGCGCTGGACGGTATTTGATGAGAATCGGGTGGAGCTATAGGTGGCGCCTGGCACGCCAAGGCTGTCGCGAATAAAAATGAGACACAGCTGCGCTTAATCCAATTGAACAATTGAACGTCCTCCAAGTTGGGGTGTTGAGATGGGAATGGGTATTAGGGTTAGGTGGCGCGCCAGCGATAGCTTGCGAAGAAGCAGCCAAGGGCGCCGAAAATCAGCAAAAATGCGGGTGCAATCATCCAGCGTAAGGGCGATTTTAGCGTGTCGATTTGCGCGCCATAGAATTGCCAGACCCTTGTCCCGCCATCGACTGGCTCAGTGAATGTCACACCCTTATTCTGATCAATCATCAAAAACTTCTGATCAAGCCGGGCGATCATTACCTGTTGGCGTTGGCGCAACTGCTCTGCGTTTTCGCGCTGATCAAACGGACCATCATATACAATCTCGAAGACGTCAAAGCTCTCGCCTTCTAGAATAACGCCATTGGATCGGTATTGATATTTTGTTTGGGCCGAGTCTGCCGCAAGAAAACTAAGTCCCAGCGACGCGCCCCCGAGCATCAAGCAAATGATCCCAGCGATCAACCATGTCTGAACTCGCTGTTCGAAGTCTTTGGTGCGCTTCATGATCGCGTTGCGCACGTCACCGATTTCGCGCAATTGATCGAGCTCGCCCGGAAACAAGCATTTGTTCAAATCGTCGACATCAATCTTGTACGCCGCCTTGATCGACGCAAAAACATCCTCGGACGGAAACGATTTGCCGGACTCCAGTTTGGAGAGATAGGATTGTTCGATCCCGATTTGCTGCGCTGCTTCGGGTTGCGTCCATTGCAGAGCGCGTCTTTGATCCCGGATGTAATCACCAAATCGCATTCGCTTTGTTTCCTTATTCTTCCGCTCAGCTCAAGGCCGACTGTCACGCTATGAATGGTCTGGAATGTTGGGAATACCAGATGAATATCAATGAATATCAGGGGGCTGACGCGAAAACATCAAATTCCGTCCATCACACTGCCGGATAAGGAAAACCCCAGCCGGGTCTCGGCTGGGGTCCGTGAGCCGGTTGGCTCTTGAATCCTTGGCTGCGTTCAACTTTGCTTACGGTTTCCCTGCAAACAGGCAGCCTTCAGATGGTGCTAAAGGTGACTTAGAGGATGCTCCATGAAACCCTTAACACTAACGGATCCAATCACCGTTCCTGGTTTCTCACTTGACATTGGATCACCTCCTTTCAGCTGTTGAACGACTATGCCCGGTCTGAATCGTTTTCACCGGACAGTTCGAATTAAGCATGAGTCATGCCTAATGAAAGATGAATGTGAGGGCAGCGACATAAAAAATTGATCTGCGCCTAAAAAAACACCCACTGCGCGAAGGCAGTGGGTGTCCTTTAGGCGCGAGAAGGATGCGCCGGTGGGGATTAGTCGGCCAAGGCCCCGATCACCAGGCCAATGATCGCACCGGTGGCAATCGAAGCAAGGATGGCGTCGCCGCTGTCATAATCGTGGACCCAGTGATAGCCATGCGGCGGATCATAAAGGCCCCAATAATTATAGTCGCCAATAATGATCGTATTGGTGTGGTAGCCATAATGACCGCCGATCCGATAACTTGGGATGTAGTGGCTGTCATAGACGAAGCTAAAGGTTGGCCGCGAGTAATAGAAGAATGGTCGGTGGCCACCCCAGTAAAAAGCACTTGGCGAGTAATGCCGGAAATTGTGCCGACGATACTGATGGCGGTAATGATAGCCATTATTGTGGCGCCGATAATATCGATTGAAACTGCGGTGATTGCGATAATGCCGATCATGGCGATAGTTTCGATTGTTGTAGTTCCGGTTATTGTAGTTCCGGTGGGTGTAGCGCCGGTTATTATAGTGCCGGTCGCCGGCCCGGTTGCGATGATTTTGATAACGATCATGCTGGCGCGACCGCGTATCCCGGCGAGCTTGGGAATAGCCGCGATCATATGAGTTGCGACGGATCTGACGATTTTCGCGTCTATTGTCGGCGCGACGGTCCGCCCGGCGTTCAGTTCTGCGATCCTGACGCTGCTCAAACTGTCGATTGTCCCGACGCTCAGCGCGACGGTCTTGTCTCTGTTCAAACTGGCGATTGTCGCGGCGTTCGACCTGGCGGTCGCGTCTTTGTTCGAACTGGCGATTGTCACGACGTTCTGTTCGTCGTTCGGTTCGTCGTTCCTGGCGTTGCTCGAATTGTCGATTGTCGCGGCGCTCAGTCCGTCTTTCCTGCCGACGTTCGCCGCGTCGATCACTTGTGTCACGTTGGAACTCGCGGCCTGTCATGCTGCGTTCGCCGCGCACACGATTATCGTTGGATCGGACATTGCTGCGGCCCTCGCGGCGCTCTACACGCGCCTGGCGATTGCGCTCCTGGCGCGCATTGTCTCGTCGGTTTTCGACGCGATCCTTTGATGAGAATTGTGGTCGTCGTTCGCGATCTGCAAACGCCACAGGCGCTAGCGTGCTGGCGGTCAAGGCGATCGCAGCAACGCTCGATGTCAGTTTTGAGAGGATGGACATGTGTCGCCTCCCTTTCTCTCTTAAGGCGCCCCCAGGCACCCACAATTTCGGCTGCTCGTGACAAGCCTTGACTGCAACATTAGGACTGCTGCCTGAATTGACCCTGAACGGAGCTTTCATGTCCAATCGCGATCACGTCTTTGTGACGGAGGCCATACAGATCCCGGAATGGGAGCTGTCGGAGCGATTCATCCGCGCCTCGGGGCCGGGCGGGCAGAATGTGAATAAGGTGTCGACGGCCGTTCAACTGCGTTGGAATGTCCTCGCCAGTTCAATTCCCGCGCCGGTGAAAGCCCGCTTTCGACGTCGCTATGGCGCGCGATTGACCCAGGAAGGTGATCTGATCCTGGAGTCCAAAGACCACCGCAGCCAGGGTTTGAACCGCGACGCAGCACGTAAACGCCTGGCGGATATGGTCCGAAGTGTTGCTGAAGCTCCGCGCAGACGGATCAAGACGAAACCGACACGCGCTTCTGTGCGTCGTCGCCTGGATGCCAAGAAGCAACGCGGGGGCGTCAAAGCCTTGCGCGGCAAAGTGCGTAATGATGATTAGCGTGCCCGGCGCCGGTTAAGCAGCGTCAGCGTCGCGATAAGGCAGAACATCCGTGACGATATAGGTCAGAGGCGTCACCCCGTGTGAGGCTATGGTCACATATTCGCCTGGGCGGAACGCGTGATCGCC
>JBCCDZ010000266.1:0-4365 GCA_039030525.1 Pseudomonadota bacterium
ATATGTACACCTTCATCAACTTCTTTATATGCAATGGAGAAGGCTTCCAATGACTTACCATCCGAACTCGCCGTGGCCGATACCCTGGCCACATCCGAAGACTCGTCATAAGACAGTCGTGTTAGACTTCTGTGTAACCACTGACTCAATTGGTTGGCATTGCAAATAAGCCACACATGCGGCGAAGGGTTTATGTCACTGCGCAAGGAGCGTAAGGGGAAATAATGGCCACCAACTCCCCCCCCATTGATCCGTATAGCCGTCTTGCAATCGCAATAATTGTGGGCCTTTTGGTGGTGCGTATCGCCCTCGCATGGCTATCTCCGCTAGAGCTCTATGCGGATGAAGCCCAATACTGGCGTTGGAGCGGGTCACTGGAATGGGGGTATTACTCCAAACCGCCAATGATCGCCTGGATGATCCATATCTCAGCAGGTCTGTTCGGTGATTCTGAATCAGCGATCCGATTCTTCGCACCAATATTTCATGCCATCGCGTCGGTGTTTTTATTCCTTCTGTCCCGGCGCATGTTTGGCAATCTGGCTGGGCTGTTTACGGTCATCACCTATCATTTAATGCCGGGCATCATTTTGTCCTCGGGTGTGATTTCAACCGACGGCGTCCTGTTTCCATTCTGGAGTTTGGCGCTGTATCTGTTCTGGCGTTTGCGGGAAAACGATCTGGGATGGCTTGAAGCAGCATTACTCGGTTTGGCGATTGGTGCCGGCTTCCTGTCAAAATACGCGATGCTGTATTTCGCGATTGGAATCGCGCTCACCGCCTTGTTCGACAAGCCGACCCGCGCCGCCATTCTCAGCCGCAAAGGCGCGATGTCGGTCGCCATCGCGGCCGCTGTGTTCGCGCCACATCTGATCTGGAACGCCGCCAACGAATTCCAGACCGTCTCTCACACCGTCGATAATGCCAATCTCGGCGGAGACCTGTTCAATCTCAGCCATTTCCCCGAATTCATCGGTGATCAAATGGGCGTGTTTGGACCTGTCTGCTTTATCGCGCTGATTGTCGGCTTGCTGTTTTTGCGTCCCAAACCAGAGTTAGCGGACATAGGGGATGCACCGCATGCGCAAATCGTCAAAGAACGCTGGCTCGCTTGCTTTATTCTGCCTGTGATCCTGATCATTGCCGTTCAGGCCGTCCTGTCGCGTGCGCACGCCAACTGGGCCGCAACCGCCTATCCGGCGGCCAGCGTGTTCATAGGCGGCTTTCTTATTCGGGCAAGCGGCTGGCGCCCGGCCTATTGGGTTGGAATCGGTTTGCAAGGTTTTGTCGGTGTACTCGCTATCACGCTGGCAATGGGCCCGCCCAGCTGGAGCGCCGCGCTCGGCCGCGACAATGATCTCAAACGCGTGCGCGGCTGGGAAGATCTGTCACAACAATTGGCGCTTGAGATCGAGCGGCTTCAGCCAACCGCAATCTTGGTTGATGAGCGGGAAATCTGGCATGGGCTGGACTATTATTTGCGAGATGAACGCGACGTGCCGCTGATCATGTGGCGCTACAATCCAGGGCCGAAGAGTTACTCAGAAAATCTCGATCTGGCAGATCTCGATAGCGGCCGCGTTCTGATCGCCAGCTATCGCTCGCACCTGCGTCCAAGGATGCAAGCCGATTTTGCGAGCTGGAAACCAGAGGGCTTTGTCGGCGTAGATCTTGGTCATCGGTCGAATGGGTGTCCCTTGCGCCGCGAGCTAAGGCTCTACTTGGTCAGCAATTATCAACCGCTGGCGCGTGATCGCGCGTGGCTTGATCAGTTTAAAATTGAAGATGATGATGGAAATCTCGTCGACTCTCACATAGATCAACCAGAACGTTGCCCTAGCGCTTAGGCCCTTCGAACCCCCTCTCTCAGAACGTTGACTCACATGGCCATTCTCAAAGCCATTCTCGGCCCGACCAATACGGGGAAAACCCATTATGCCCTCGATCGCATGATGGGGCATATAACGGGCATGATCGGATTGCCGCTGCGGCTTCTGGCGCGCGAGGTTTATGACCGCGTGGTTGCAGAAAAAGGCGATCGCGCTGTGGCGCTGGTGACCGGTGAAGAGCGCATCATTCCGGACAAGGCGCGTTACTGGATCTGTACAGTCGAGTCCATGCCGACCGATATCAGGGTCGAGTTTCTGGCGATTGATGAAATACAGATCGCCGAAGACGATGATCGCGGGCATGTCTTCACAGACAGGATATTGAACATGCGCGGCACGCAGGAAACCCTGCTGCTCGGCGCAGAGACGATGCGCGATGTTTTGCGTGATCTGGATTTCGATATTGCCACCGATATTCGCGAACGCTTTTCGACGCTGTCCTATGCCGGTCAGAAAAAGATCACCAAGCTCCCCAAACGCTCTGCAATCATCGGATTCAGTGCCGACAAGGTGTATGCGATTGCAGAAGTCTTGCGTCGACAGAAAGGCGGCTGCGCCGTGGTCATGGGCGGCCTTTCGCCGCGTACGCGCAATGCCCAAGTGGCGCTCTATCAATCCGGTGAAGTTGATTACCTTGTCGCGACAGATGCCATCGGAATGGGTCTCAATTTGGACGTTGACCGGATCGCGTTCTCTGGACGGGCGAAGTTTGATGGCCGCCGACACCGCTGGTTGAGCGCCGCCGAGATTGGGCAAATTGCCGGACGCGCAGGACGGTTCCGAGACAATGGCGAGTTTGGCGAAACCAATGACTGCCCGGAGTTCGAGGAAGACCTGATCCGCGCAGTCGAAGATCACCGCTATGATTCCGTGGTCGATTTGAATTGGCGCAATAGCGATCTCGATTATCGTTCGATCAAAACCTTGATCGCCAGCCTGGCCCGGCCGAGCCCACACCCCAGCTTGCGACAGAACCCACATGGTTTGGACGAGTGGGTGCTGCGCCGCATGGCGGAAGACAGTGCGGTGGGACCAGAGGTGCGCGGCAGTCGAAATGTCCGGCGCCTTTGGGATCTGGCTCGCTTACCTGATTTTCGCAAAGCCGGACATGAAGGCCATGGCCGCCTGGTGCTTGGATTGACAGAAACACTGGCCGATCCGGATGCTCGCCTTGGCGATACAGCGATGCATGAGCGGCTAAACGCGCTGGACCAAACTGTTGGCGATATTGCTCTATTGCAACAGCGCCTCGCCATGATCCGAACATGGACTTACGCAAGTTTCCGATCGGATTGGCTTGAAAATCCTGTCTATTGGCGCGAAAGAACCCGGGACATCGAAGATAGATTGTCCGATGCGCTGCATGAAGCGCTGACGCAGCGCTTTGTTGATCGGCGAACAACCGCCCTGATTGCAGGGCTTAAAAGGGAAGAACTGTTGAGCACGGACGTTTCTGAAACAGGGGAAGTCACCATTGAAGGCCACGCGGTCGGCAAACTTGTCGGTCTAACCTTCGAACCGGATTCGAGCGCTTCGGATCTGGAAGGCAAAACGCTGCGCAGCGCCGCGATGCAGGCGCTGGAACCAGTCATTGCGGACAGACTGAAAACGATTTCGGGGGCGCCAGAAACCGCGTTGAGCCTGAACGAACACGCGCAGGTGGTCTGGAATGATGCGCCGATCGCGCAATTGATCAAAGGCCCGCACTGGCTCGTGCCGTCGGCCAGACTGATTGGCGGACAGGACGCCGAAGCGCATCAGCAAGACGCCGCGCAAACGCGGTTGAATGAATGGCTTGGCGCGGAAATTCTCAAACGGCTGCCGACACATTTCAAATTGAAATTCTCTCCTGATGAAACGGAGCTGGATGGTCTGGCGCGCGGATTGGCGTTTCGGTTGCTTGAGGCCGGCGCCGCTTGCGACCTACGCGGGGAGGACCGAAGCTTGCTGCCTGGTCCTGAAGACCGCACCAAACTGAAAGAGGCCGGCATTCGGTCTGGCCGAATCGCGGCGCATATTCCCGATGCACAGAAACCGGCGGCACAAAAACTGATCGCGTTATTACAAACGCTCGCGGATGGGCGAGATCGCGCCATCGCTCCTGAAGGCGCGGGCAGTTTCGAACTGGATGGATCCTGGCCCGACGAAGATCTGGCGGCGCAGGGCTATTTGCGGTTTGGCAAACGCGCCGTGCGCGCTGATCTGGCGGAACGACTGGGTTGGGAATTGTCAAAACGACGCAAAGAGGCCGATCAGGCGAAATTTGAAATCCCGCCAGAACTTGCCTCTATGGTGTCCTGCCCGTTGGAAGACTTCCACAACGTGCTCAAGGGGTTCCGAATTGCGCCAGCTGAGAAAGATCCGGAAACCGGCGCGGTGAAATTGTGGCGCTTCCAGTCCAAGGCCCATCTGGATGCCCAGGAGCAAAGGCGCGCAGCCCGCAAACAGGCGCGGCCCAACGCCGCCCAAAAAGGCC
>JBCCDZ010000267.1:0-4363 GCA_039030525.1 Pseudomonadota bacterium
AGCGACTTTTACCAAATGCCAGCGTCACCCTTGTCGAAACCAATGCGATATTCACCGCATGCCCGTTCAGCAATCTCGTGATTGGCGGTGAACGCGACCTCTCCGCTCAACAATTTCGGTACGATCAGCTAGAGCGCGACGGCATTACCGTCGCAAATGTCCCTGCAACCGATGTCGATCCGACGGCAAGGACGGTCACGCTCGATGGCGACACCGTTTATAGCTATGATCGATTAATCTTGGCGCCAGGGATCGATATCCGATGGAACGTCATAGAAGGCTATGATGCTGACGCCGCTAATATCTTACCGCATGCCTGGAAAGCCGGTGCTCAAACATTGCTTTTGCAACGCCAATTAGAAGCCCTTGAAGATGGCCAGCCCGTGATTATGACCGTCCCGGCGGCGCCTTATCGCTGCCCGCCTGGCCCATATGAGCGCGCCAGCATGATTGCGCATTATCTGAAGTCACAAAAGCCGAGCTCGAAGCTGGTCATATTAGATGCCAAGGACCAATTCTCCAAAATGGCTCTGTTTCAGGAAGCCTGGAAGGAGCATTACTCAGATCAAATAGAATGGCGGGGCGCCAGTGAAGATGGCGCTGTGCGCCGCGTCGATGCCGAAACGCGCACGGTCTATTCCGACTTCGAGTCGCTCAGCGCGCCGGTCATCAATGTCATCCCGCCGCAAAAAGCTGGTTGGATCGCAGAGCGCGCGGGCGTTGCCGATGCAACCGGCTGGTGCCCGATCGATCCGATCAGTTTTGCCTCTGCGCTGCAGCCTGATATCCATGTTATTGGCGATGCCACGATTGCCGCGCCGATGCCAAAATCGGCCTTCTCTGCCAACCTTCAGGCGAAAGTCTGCGCCATCGCGATCGCGCGTGACCTATCTGGTCACAGCCCGCGCCCGACGACTTTAGCGAACACCTGCTATTCCTATACGACGCCCGAAGAAGGCATCTCGATTGCTGGCGTGTACACCAACGCTGATGGTCAGCTGCAAAGCATTGCCGGCGCTGGCGGCGTCAGCCCGCTCAATGCAGACAAATCCGTTCGTACCGCAGAAGCTGCTCAAGCAGCGCATTGGTTCGAGACCATTACGACTGAGGCCTTTGGGTGAAACCTCTTATGACGGTTTGCCTAATGTCGCTGACGGCGTGTGGTGACGACCCCTCCACGTTGATTTCAAAGGATCAAATCGTCGATGACGGGATCCCGGTCGCTCTAACAGACTCGTCAGGCGACGCGGCGCGCGGCGAAGTGGTCTTTGCTGATCGCGATCAAGGCCATTGCGTGCTCTGCCATGTCGTCGAAGGATTGCAGACGCCGTTCCAGGGCAATGTTGGTCCTGACCTCTCGGCTATTGGCAATCGCCTGACAGATGCGCAATTGCGATTACGGATTGTTGATTATCAAATCGTCCTGCCCGGAGCTTTGATGCCCTCCTATTATCGCAAACACGCCTTATATCAGGTACAGAGAGACTATGATGAGGCTACCATATTGACGGCGCAACAGGTGGAAGATCTGGTCGCCTATCTAGGCCAATTGGAGATGGACAAACCGAATGACGGATAGAGAAATACGCATCGACCGTCGACAATTGATGGCCAGCGCAAGCGGCGCGATTGCTATATCAGTTGCTCCATTGCGCGCCTTTGCGGCTCAGGAAGACGTTGAGCGTGCCCGTCGTGAGCTGTTTGGCGATCGCCCGGTCCAGGAAGGGCGGGTGAGCGTCAAGCTGCCCCCTATTGCTGAAAATGGGTTTTCTGTCGCGATCAGCGTGTCTGTCGACAGCCCAATGACGCCGGATGATTATGTCAAACAGGTCACCATTCTGTCCCCGCGCAACCCGTTGCCCTTGATTGGTCAATTCAACTTCACGCCTCAGTCCGGGCGCGCCGCGGTTTCGACCCGTATTCGGATGTCCGGCACGCAATCGATTCAGGCTGTGGCTGAAATGAGTGATGGCTCTTTGTGGACCGGCAGCAAGGAAACCGTGGTCACACTGGCCGCCTGTGTGGTCTTGTAGGAGCGTGATATGACCAGTATTCGCCTTGCCGTTCCAGACACCGCCACCCCAGGCGAAGTGATTGAAATAAAAGCGCTTATCCAACACCCAATGGAGAGCGGCTTTCGCCGCGGCTCACGCGGTGAGGTGATTGAACGCAACATCATCACCCAGTTCGAGTGCCAATTTGACGGTGAAACCGTCTTTTCTGCCACCTTCCATCCGGCGATTGCTGCCAATCCGATCCTGACATTCAACATGCGAGTCACGCAAGGCGGTACGCTCCGCTTCACATGGACGGATCAACATGGCGAAAGCTGGAGCGATCAAGCCACACTCACGGTGGCATGATTGGACGTGCCCTCTTCTTTTGTTGCGGCCTGATCGCGGGCTGCACGCAAGCCTCCAATGACGCGCCACCTCCTCAGATCGCAATTGAGGACGTGGAATCCGGCTACACTTTTCTGACGGCTGAAACTCAAGCCTTGCAGGCTGATGCGTTTGGCAATCCCGGTCTGCTCTGGGTCGATCGTGGCAAGACGCTCTTTCACGCCGAGACCGAGGACGCAGCCGCATGCGCGTCCTGCCATCAGACCGGCCTCAGCGGTGTCGCCGCACGCTACCCAGCCATCGATGCCGCGACTGGCAAACTTCTAAATCTCGAAGGCCGGATCAATCAATGCCGCTCAAGCCAACAGACTCAACCTGAATTCGCTTATGAGTCGGACGAGTTGCTCGCGCTCACCGCTTATATCGCCAATCAATCCCGAGATATGCCAGCGGACGTAGAGATTGCGGGCGCTGCTTCAGCGGCCTTCGAAAAAGGGCAAGACTATTTCTTGACGCGCCGCGGGCAATTCAATCTGTCTTGCCAACAATGCCATACCGAGAATTGGGGCAAGCAATTGCGCGGCGACATAATCAGTCAGGGACATGGAAATGGCTTCCCGGCCTATCGCCTGGAATGGCAATCGCTCGGGTCTCTGCAGCGCCGATTGCGCGATTGCGATACTGGGGTGCGCGCAGAACCCCTGCCTTTTGGCGATGAAACCTATATCGCGCTGGAACTCTATTTGGCAGCTCGGTCGCAAGGCCTCGCTTTGGAAAGTCCGGCAGTTCGTCGGTGATTGGCCAGCGTACTTTTACGGCTAGTAAGCCAGATGACGGAATATCTTGCTCAAGTCACCACCCCAGTCTGTTAGATACATGTCGAGCAATTCCTCGGCCGGGGTTAAGCCAGAATCCAGCGTGCGATCTAGTTCTTGCAAAAACCCGGTCTCGTCATCGCCGGAGACAGACAGTTTTGCACGCGCGCGCAGTCCGGCGCGGGCGATGTCCATCACCTCTTTTCCTAGCTCTTGAAGCGAGCGTCCGCCCGGCACAGGGGCTTTCAAACCAATCGTCCGAACGCTCTGCCGCAGCGCTTCGCGATCACCATCTGTCCAATCTTTGACTAGATCCCAAGCGGCATCCAGAGCGTCTCCATCATAAAGCAACCCGGTCCAGAACGCTGAAAACGCGCACAAGCGCGACCATGGTCCAGAATCGCTGCCCCGCATTTCCAGGAATTGCTTCAGCCGAACCTCCGGGAAGATGGTCGATAGATGATCTTCAAAATCATCAATCGCTGGCAGCTCACCTGGCAAGATCGGGAGTTCTCCGGCCATGAAGTCGCGGAAACTCAAGCCCGAGGCATCCAGATATTCGCCGCCCCGGCGAACAAAATACATCGGCACGTCAAGCGCATAATCGACATAGCGCTCAAACCCGAACCCGTGCTCAAAGACAAAGGGCAACATGCCCGTGCGATCGGGATCGGTGTCGGTCCAGATCTGAGAGCGATAGGACAGGAACCCGTTCGGGCGCCCTTCGAGGAAAGGTGAATTTGCAAACAGTGCCGTGCCGAGCGGTTGCAATGCCAGCGACACGCGAAACTTCTTCACCATGTCCGCTTCAGACCCATAATCGAGATTGCTCTGCACCGTGCAGGTCCGGAACATCATTTGACGGCCAAGCCGTCCAACCTTCTCCATATAGGCCCGCATAATCTTGTAGCGGCCTTTCGGCATGATCGGAGTTTCCTCCATCGACCAGATGGGACTGGCGCCAAGACCGATAAAGCCAATGTCGAGCGGATCAGCAATCTTGCGCACTTCATCAAGATGCTGGCCGACCTCATTGCAAGTCTGATGAATATGTTCGAGCGGCGCGCCCGACAGCTCAAACTGACCACCGGGTTCAAGACTGACGCTTGCGCCGTCTTTTTTCAGGCCGATCAGGTAGCCATTTTCTTCAATCGGGGTCCAATCGAACTGATCCCGCAAGCCTTCCAGCATGGCGCGGATGGAGGC
>JBCCDZ010000268.1:0-4363 GCA_039030525.1 Pseudomonadota bacterium
AAAATGGGCTTCGTCCCCAGCCTGTACGCTGTCTTCGCTGAGAACCCAGCTGTTCTGCACGCCTATACGCAATTGTCAGAACAGCTTGGCAAAACAGGCCTGTCGCCATTGGAGCAGCAAGTGGTGACGATCACAGCGAGTGTCGAAAATGAATGTCACTTCTGTGTTGCCGCGCACACGACGATTTCGGAAGGCGCTGACCTTGACCTGAGCGTGATCGACGCCGTGCGAGAAGATCGCCCGATCGCTGACCCGAAGCTTGAAGCGTTGCGCCTGTTCACCAAGAAAGTCGTCATCGATCGCGGGTTCGTTACAGATTGCGATGTCGATACATTTTTGCGCGCTGGCTATGACCGTTCAGCGGTCCTCGCCGTCATCCTGGGTGTGTCTCTGAAAGTGATTTCAAACTATACAAATCACGTCGCTGAAACGCCGGTGAATGAAGCGTTCCAGAAACATGCCTGGACGCCAAAATCGAAGCGCGAGACGGTCGCGGCTTAACCTGCGATATGCCCGTGATTAAAGGGCTGCAGAGCAATCTGCGGCCCTTTTTTGTGCGCGCTCCGCAAGTCTCACGAAGTGCTCACATCGACGTGACTAAGCCTCACACAGTCGTGGTTCGTAAGTGAAGCCCGATGAGCGTATGTGAAAGGCACACCGCAAGGAGGGTATTATGACAACAATGACCGAAACACTTTCACCCGAGGCTCAAGCCACTGGCCTGGTCTCGAAACTCAAAACATTCGCACCGCACGTGGTCGCCGGCATTGCATCGCTGGTCTTTCTCGACAGCTTGCGCTTCAAGTTCACCAATGCACCAGAGACCGTGACGATCTTCGGCAAGCTCAACGATTGGGCGGCCAGCCTCGGCGCCGACGGTTTGTTCGCGCAGACCGGTCTGTTCAGCCAATATGTTATCGGCACCGCCGAATTGTTCGCCGCCACGCTTCTGCTGATCGGCATTCATCCGGCCTTGCGTCGCCTGCAAGCCGTTGGCGCCTTGATCGCCTTTGCCGTGATGAGCGGCGCCGTCAATTTCCACCTCTGGACGCCGCTCGGCATTGATCCGAACAATGATGGTGGCGGCTTATTCTTCATGGCTGTGATTGTCTGGCTCACCTCTTTCGGACTGATCATCGTCCGGCGCAAAGAGCTTGCAGCCATCTTCAGCGGCTTGAAAACAACGCTGTTTCCAGGCCGCTCTTAATCCTGCCGCTTTCCTCCCAGAAAATTAGACTCCTACAAGGACAAGACTCATGAAAATCCGTACACTGATCACTGCTGCTCTCGTCGCTGCTGGACCGATCGCAGTCTCCGCGCCCGCCGCCTTCGCTGACAAAGACCCGATCTATACCGCCAAACGCTCTAATCTGGCCCTGCAAGGCTATGACACGGTCGCATATTTCACCGTCGGCGAGCCAACCAAAGGCAGCGCCGAATACGCAACCACATATGACGGTGCTGAATTCCGCTTCGCGAATGAAGAGAACCTCAATCTCTTCCTCGGCGATCCGGCAAAATATGCCCCTCAATATGGCGGCTATTGCGCCTGGGCCGTGGCTCAAGGCAAGACCGCGAAAGGCGATGCGCGCCGCTGGGCCGTCGTCGATGGCAAGCTCTACCTGAATTACAATAAGGGCATCCAGAAACGCTGGGACAAGAAACGCGCTGAGTTCATCACCAGTGGTGACCAGAATTGGCCGACCGTTCTGCAAGACTGAGGGCTTTCTCCCCCTTAAGACGCTCACTCTTGCGAGCGTCGCCAATGCCCCCGCGTGACCCTTCTCACGCGGGGGTTTCTTTTATAGGGGCGTGATGTCTCCTATCGGCGTCGGAGCGGACTTGACGCAATCACGGTATCGGCGCGTATCCGTCGAGGCCTAGTTGTTGGAGAAGTGCGTACCGCCGTCTGAAATACGCAACTATTCTAGTATCGATTGGATCGTTCAGCTTTTCTTGGCGCGTCTCGTCACTGAATGGCCCGAATATGGAAACTTCTTCGATCTCATCAAGGTACGATCGCGCCCAATAGAAATGGTCCTGAGTACGAAATTCGTAATAAACGTAGTTGTAAATTTCAACTAATTGATCGCCCTCGAACATTTCCTCGCATCGGTGTTCGATGAGAGAGGGGATTAGGTCATCTTCTTCGACGAATTTCATTTCAACCACCGCCTGAGCATTAGCATTCAACGCAAACATGCAGGCGCAACTCGCGATTACGAGAGCCCAACACTGTAGATAGTGCATAACGACACTTTCCTTAGAACGACTCAAAGGATTAGCTATCACACTCAAGCACCAATGCCTCATCCTGACCCAAATCCGCCACTTCGAGCCGCCGCCTTATAGCCAATGCCGCCCTTCCAAAAGTTAACAATTTAATGACTAAGACTTCACACTCAGGAAACCCAAATGCTGCTTTATGAGCGCTCTGAAATGATATGTAGCGTTCCAGGAGGCAATCATGAAGAAAATAGCACTCACAGCCGTCATTATTGGTATGGCCTTGAGCCCAGCCGCATTGGCAGAGTCAGAGCTCTATGTGAATGGTGGCGTATCCAGTTTCAGCACCGATGATGCTAATGTTTCCGCGTTCACCGCGCGCGGCGGCATCTGGTTCAACGATTTGATCGGGACTGAAATTGAAGCGTCTTTCGGCCTTGGCGCCGATGATATTGATGGCGTTGATGTTGAGTTGGAAAACGCCTTTGGCGGCTATCTGGTGGCCAAATACCCTGTTCTGCCGCGCGTCGATGTCCTCGGCCGCGTTGGCTACACAACCGGCGAGTTTCAAACCGCGACGAATGGTGTTTCGACCGATGCTGATGCAGATGGGTTTGCGTTCGGACTGGGCGGCGAAGTGATGATCACCAACCAAATTGGTCTGCGCGGAGACTATACCCGGATTGAGCCGAGCGATGATGACGGCATTGATGGCGGCGTGAATGTGTTTGCGATTACTGGCGTCTACAAGTTCGGGACTGTGCGCTAGCGCTTAATCCCGCTCTGCCCAGACTCTTAAAATATGATGCGCCACCGCCATTGGCGGTGGCGCATATATGTCTGGATGGGTTCCGGCCAGCACTTGCCGGGCTTCTTCGCGTGTGATCCAGCGCGCCGCTTCAAGCTCGTCTTGCTCGACGGAAACTTCAGTCGTTTCAGCTTCGACGATGATGCCGACCATCAGCGAAGACGGGAAGGGCCAGGGTTGGCAGAACAGATACTCGGCTTTGGCGGGGTCCGCCTTGATCCCGGCTTCTTCTTCCAGCTCGCGCGTCGCGGCTTGCTCGACGGTCTCGCCTGGCTCAACAAATCCCGCCAGGGCGGACCAGAAACCCGCTGGCCAGGTGGCCTGACGACCGAGCAGGCATTTATCGTCCTTTACCGCCAGCATAATGGCGACGGGGTCGGTGCGCGGAAAGTGTTCTGCACCACAGGATGGACAGACGCGTTTCCAGCCGGCTTCTGCAGGCTCGCTCTGCGCGCCGCATTTCGAGCAGAATCGGTGACTGCGATGCCATTCCAACAGGCTGCGCGCGGTGGACGCGAAATTGGCTTCCATCGGACTCAGGCTGCTCGCAGCGCCGCGCATGTCGGTAAATTCGCCAGAGCCTTGCAGGAGCGAGCCTTCAAGCTTGAACGACGGGCCCATATTGACCGCGAAAACCGGCGCACCGTTTTTATCGAGGCCGAGGAAGACGGACTCCTCTAGCCCGTCCAGGCGGCTGAATTCCGGGCCGAGCCAGACCAAGTTCTGGCCGCTCATCTGCACCAGAGGCGCACCTTTTTGCATCAGGAAGATCAACACATCGTCACGCGCCTTTGCAGCGTCCAGCCAGGCAGTGTCAGTTCTGTGATGGGCGGCGCGGTCGACCGGATGGCTGGCCAGCGGAATATCGTTCGATGTCGTCAAAATTCAGATCCTAAGGGCAATACCCGAAGCAGATAAGGTATCCATCCGGATCCGTCACCACGATTTCTGTGCAGCCATAAGACATTTCTTCAGGCACCGAATGTTCCGTTCCCGTGGCGGCGAGATGATCCGTGACCGGCTTCAGGTCGCGCACCCAGATATAGGCGTCCCATAGCCCCCCAACGCGGGTCTTGTTTGGGGCCGGGGTCTGTGATCCATCGCCGCCATTGACCTGTTTCAGCATGATTGAGGCGCGCGGTATGTCGGCGATCGCAAAGCTTGGTGGATCCCCCCAAATCTCTGCCACGCCAAACCCGAGCCTATCGCGATAGAAAGCGACTGATTGATGTATATCTCTAACCACCAATACGGCGGCGCACGAAATCAATGAGTCTCCGATTTCTTTGTCCGTCATGGCGGCAGCGTATTCTGCGCTCGTGACTTGTC
>JBCCDZ010000269.1:0-4359 GCA_039030525.1 Pseudomonadota bacterium
CCTGCGGCTTCAATTTACGCTCGCGCGCGCGGCTCGCCAGGTCTTTCATTTCGATAGAAATTTCAGCGAGACCTTTCTTTTCAGCGTCGCGAATAACCGGTGTGATCAAGCCGCCATCAATCGCCACAGCGACCGAAATATGCGCGCCATTGTGATAGGCGATGCCATGATCGCTAAAACTGGCATTGCAATCCGGTTCTGCCATCAGGGCCATGGCCGAGGCCTTGATCAGCATATCATTGACTGAGACTTTGACGCCTTCGGGCGCCGCGTCATTGATGCCTTTGCGCGCGGCCAGCAATTTATCCAGCGCGAGTTCCACAGTCAGCGGGAAGTGCGGCACTTGCATAAAGCTCTGCGTCAATCGGCGCGCCACGGTCTTGCGCATACCATCGAGCGGCTCGAGGCGATAAGAGTCCGGCGCATAGACGCGATCGTCGAGGACTTGCGGCAGGATCAAGCCATCTGGTGATGCGGGGCCGCCGCCGCCGGCTGACGCAACCGCGCCAGGCTGCGCATTCTCGACGTCTTTCTTGACGATACGCCCGTGCGGGCCCGAGCCTTTGCCTTTCAATGCCGCAAGATCGACGCCTTTCAGCGCCGCAATCCGACGCGCAAGCGGGCTCGCTTTGATGCGATCATCACCCGCGCCAAGGGCCGGCATTTGTACCGGTGTTGAGGCGACTTGTTTCGGAGCTGCAGGTGCCGGCGTCTCAGGAGTCGAAGGCGCAGCTGCTGGCGCGGGCGCGGGGGCTTCCGCGGACACCGCACTTGCATCCTCACCCTCTTCCGCCAGAACCGCGATCACCGCGTTGACTTTGACACCTTCGGTACCCTCGTCGACGAGAATTTGCGCGACCGTGCCTTCATCGACAGCTTCGACTTCCATCGTCGCTTTGTCGGTTTCGATTTCGGCGATCACATCGCCGGCTTCCACCGTATCGCCTGGCTTCACATTCCACTTGGCCAGAGTGCCCTCTTCCATTGTGGGGCTCAGGGCGGGCATCGTTATATTGATCGACATGGAGACCCTTCCTATTGCCGAATGAAAGTCTTGGCGGCGATTTTCCATTCGCCATCGATTTTGACCAGTGAGAACGCGTCATAGAATCGGTCGGCATAGCGGAACGTCGCGACAGCCAGCCGGTCATCGACAATCTCAACGCTCAGCACTTCACCATCACGGCCAGCGCCGGGTGGATTGTCATTCTGAGCCCAATTTTCGATCACGTCATACATTTTCGGCCAGACGCGCAAATCGTTTTCATCGGCGTCATTTGTGACGACACCGAACATTGACGAATTGGGATGAAACGCGCGTTGAAGTCGCTCGAGGCTGGCCTCACCCTGACCATCAAAATAGTCCAGGATGACCGCCTCAATGGCCGCGACTTCAGGATCGTAATATTCGATTTCATCGACATAGGCTGCTTCGCCCGCATCGACATACACGCAGCCGGCCAGCGTCATGGCGCTCATCCCGACTGACAGAAATAGTGATCTCATGGCGTCCTCCTACATTCCCTCACATACGGCTTTCGCCGCGGCGATGATATCATTCGTATTCGGCAAACTCATCGCTTCCAGATTACCTGCATAAGGCAATGGCACATCTTTCTGCGTCACGCGCATTGGTGGAGCATCTAGATAATCAAACGCAAGCTCTGTCACGCCCGCGGCGATCTCGCCGCCAACGCCCATAGGTTTCCAGCCCTCTTCTGCTGTCACCAGGCGATTGGTTTTCTTCACGCTCTCAACAATCGTGTCCAGGTCGAGTGGTCGGATCGAGCGTAGATCGATGACTTCCGCAGAAATCCCCTCAGAGGCGAGTTGCTCAGCCGCGTCCATCGCGAAGCCAACCATGCGCGAATAGCCAACCAGCGTCACATCCGTGCCTTCGCGAATAACCGCCGCTTTACCGATGGGCAGCGTGTAGTCTTCAAGGTCCGGCACATCATATTCGAGGCCGTAAAGCAGCTCATGCTCAAGGAAAACGACAGGGTTCGGATCGCGGATGGCTGACTTGAGCAATGCCTTAGCTGAACCAGCATCCCAGGGCGCCACAACTTTCAGGCCGGGCACATGACCGTACCATGCGGCATAGTCTTGAGAGTGTTGCGCACCGACGCGAGACGCCGCGGCATTCGGACCACGGAAGACAATCGGGCACCCCATCTGACCACCGGACATGTAAAGCGTCTTGGCGGCTGAGTTGATGATTTGGTCAATCGCCTGCATGGCGAAATTGAAGGTCATGAACTCAACCACGGGGCG
This sequence comes from Pseudomonadota bacterium, assembly GCA_039030525.1. Classification (GTDB taxonomy): domain Bacteria; phylum Pseudomonadota; class Alphaproteobacteria; order Caulobacterales; family Hyphomonadaceae; genus Henriciella. Next base: position 2,275 of record JBCCDZ010000269.1, read on the forward strand.
AAGTCCGCCAAAGGCTGCCCCAACGCCGAGTCCCGCAAAACCATGCTCGGTGATCGGCGTGTCGACCACGCGGCGCGCGCCAAACTCTTGCAGCAATTCGCGCGTGACTTTGTAAGCGCCCTGATATTCAGCGACTTCCTCGCCCATAACAAAGACTGTTTCGTCGCGTCGCATTTCTTCAGCCATCGCATCTCGCAAAGCATCGCGCAGAACCGTCTTTGTAAATGTCGTGCCTTCCGGAATGTCGGGATTGGTCAGGATCGCCGCAGCGGGTGCATCTGTGGCGGCTTGGGCTTCGAGTACTTCCGGCTCAGCCACTGGCGTCACTTTGTCGACCGGCGCTTCAGTTGGCGCAGAGACATTGCTGGCATCTTCGCCATCTTCGGTGAGCACTGCGATTACAGCATTCACTTTCACGCCTTCCGTCCCTTCCGGGATCAATATCTTGGCCAGCGTACCTTCATCGACGGCTTCAACTTCCATCGTCGCCTTATCGGTTTCGATCTCAGCGATCACGTCGCCCGCTTCGACCTTGTCGCCCTCACCTTTCAGCCATTTGGCCAGCGTGCCTTCTTCCATGGTTGGCGAGAGTGCAGGCATCAAAATATCAACAGCCATGTTTACGCCTCCACCGGTAGCAGCACATCGGTCCACAACTCGGACGGATCAGGTTCAGGACTCTCGAGCGAGAAATCGGCCGCATCTTTGACGATGGCGCGGATCTCCTTGTCGATCGCCTTCAGATCGTCTTCGCTGGCCAATCCTTGATCAATGATCTGACCTTTCAGCCCGTCGATCGGGTCATTGTGGCTGCGAATATCATCGACCTCTTCGCGTTTGCGATACTTGGCCGGATCAGACATGGAGTGACCGCGATAGCGATAGGTCTTCATTTCGAGAATGTATGGACCTTTGCCGGTGCGGGCATGCTTGACCGCCCGCTCGCCAGCTTTCTTGACGGCATAGACATCCATGCCGTCGACTTCTTCGCCTTCAATTTCGAATGAAATACCACGCTTGAACAATTCCGTCTCAGAGGCATGCCGTTCGACGCTCGTGCCCATGGCATACATGTTGTTCTCAATGACATAGACAACTGGCAGGTCCCAGAGCGACGCCATATTGAAGGCCTCATAGACCTGCCCCTGATTGGCGGCGCCGTCGCCGAAATAGGCCAGACTGACATTGTCCTTGCCGAGATACTTGTTTGAGAAAGCCAGCCCAGTCCCGATCGGCACCTGCGCGCCAACAATGCCGTGACCGCCAAAGAAGTTTTTCTCACGGCTGAACATGTGCATCGAGCCGCCTTTGCCGCGCGAATAGCCCCCGGCGCGTCCGGTTAATTCTGCCATCACGCCGCGCGGATCCATATCGCAAGCCAGCATGTGGCCATGATCGCGATAGCCTGTTATCACCTGGTCACCCTCTTTCAAGCAGGCCTGCATGCCGGTGACGACCGCTTCCTGGCCAATATACAGGTGACAGAAGCCGGCGATCTTTCCCATTCCGTAAAGTTGTCCGGCACGCTCTTCAAACCGGCGAATGAGCAACATATCGCGGTAATATTTGAGCGCTTCGTCCTTCTTTAGCTTGGGCGAGTTGCGTCGCTTGGGGGTCGCGGCTTTGGCCATGTGGGCTCCCTAGGTGTGATATTTTTGCACTAAATACGCAGATAGCTGACGTAAGGTCGAGTCTTATCAGTCATGCATTTTTGCATCTTTGACAGCGCGGTCAAATAACACCAATTCACCGGGATACACGAAACCGAGATCGCGCCTTGCGAGAAATTCCACCAGGTCAGGGTCAACCTGCCCTGGAGTGAGCCGAGCTATGTCTTTTTGCAGTGCAGCATTTTCCGCCTCAACCTTGGCCAGCACGGCTTTCTTATCTGCAAGTTCGGTTTGTTTGTCAGTCCACGCCCCGAGACCCTGCTGCCCCGCAAAGGCGTGGTAAGCAAAATAGGCAACTGTCAGTGACATGGCCCCAGCGGCCCATTTTGAGGTCATCTACGCGCACTCCAATGCGCAGAAAGAATCACCCGTGTATGGTAAATATTTTGCTAATTCTCGGACTCTGCGAGCAGCG
>JBCCDZ010000270.1:0-4329 GCA_039030525.1 Pseudomonadota bacterium
CAGGTGCCGAAAAACACGCTGCGCTATGCCGAAGCGCAGGGTCAGTGATAGCGACATGCACACGCTCGGCTTCAATTTCAAACCCTGGAAAGCCCAAAAGGCGATTGCGGACGGGCCAGCCATCCGTGACTATATTCACGAGACCGCAGATGAGTATGGGGTCAATCCAAACATCCGCTATGGTCATAAAGTGGTCAGTGCGTCTTGGGATAGCGATGCCGCGCAATGGACGGTTGAAGTCAAAGCCAAAGGCAAACGTCAGAAGCAGAAACTGACCTGCAATTGGCTGCACATGTGCGCTGGCTACTATAATTACGAACAGGGTTTCACGCCGGAATTCGAAGGCCGCGACGACTTTGAAGGCGATGTTATCCACCCGCAATTCTGGCCGGAAGACTATGATTATTCAGGCAAGAAAGTCGTGGTGATTGGATCTGGCGCGACGGCGATGACAGTTGTGCCCGCAATGACCGACAAGGCTGAGCACGTGACCATGTTGCAGCGCTCACCCACTTATGTCGTGTCTCGGCCCTCGGTCGACAAAATGGCCAATGGCTTACGTAAGTTTCTGCCAGGCATGATGGCCTATGGCATCACGCGCTGGCGCAATGTTCTGATGCAGCTCTTCGTCTACAATCAGACCCGACGGCGACCCGAAAAGGTCAAAGATCGACTGCTCGACCTGACGCGTGAGGAGATTGGCGATGAGATGGTCGAGAAACACTTCACACCGACCTATAATCCATGGGATCAACGGTTGTGCCTGATCCCGGATAGTGACTTGTTCTCCGCCTTGAATGACAAGAAAGCGTCCGTGGTCACCGATCACATCGACCGCTTCACCAAATCGGGCATCAAGCTGAAATCCGGCGAGGAGATCGAAGCTGATATCATCGTCACCGCCACTGGATTGGATCTGCAATTTGTGGGCGGCGCTGATTTCTTCGTTGATGGGCGTAAGCAAACGCCGAATGAATTGCTGAACTATCGCGGCGCCATGGTGTCTAACATTCCAAATATGACGACGGTGTTCGGCTACACCAATGCCAGCTGGACCTTGCGCGCGGATCTGACCAGCGAATATATGTGCAAAGTGCTGAACCATCTGGACCGCGAGAACTTTGTCGAGGCGCGTCCCGTCGCCGATGGTGTCGAAGCGGACAAAGACTTCCTCGATTTCTCATCTGGCTATGTCCAACGCGCGCTGGAACGGTTCCCGAGGCAGGGCAAGGAAGCCCCCTGGTTGATCACGCAAAACTATGCCCGCGACATCTTCCTTATGCGTCATGGCAAGCTCGAAGATGGCTCGCTCATCTTCCGTCGCGCTCATGAAACGGTGAGCGATGCTGCCGAGCCTGTGCCGGTCGCAGCAGAATAGCAGAGCAGATTACAATTCAACCTTGAACGTCCGCGCGCTCCGGCGTATGAGACGCGTTCAGTGCAGCCTTAGCTCAGTTGGTTAGAGCGCCGGTTTGTGGAACCGGAGGTCCTTGGTTCGAACCCAAGAGGCTGTACCATCATCCCGAAAATGCCGCGAATATTGGACTAGCTCTTTCTGGGCTTGAGCCAGGTATAGGCGCTTTCATAGCGTTCAAAACCGTCATCCGGCGCCACATAGTGACACCGTAACTGACTGCTCACGAAGTCGGTGAGCACGAAACTGTTCGTCTGACGATAGTGTGCGCCCAGAAGGGGTTTTACCGCATCGGTCGCCTCCTGGAGGCGGTAATGCGGGATGGTCGGGAAGATGTGATGGATGACGTGCAGGTTGCCAATATTGTGCGTCAGCCAGTTGAACGGCCCATAATTGCGATCCACGGAGGCCAAAGCGCCGTTGAGCCGAGTCCAGTCCTGGGCGTCATAGACAGGTACGTCTGGATCGACGTGTTGCATGTAAGTGACGAAGGTCAGCCAGGCGCCATAAATCAAATAGGGTGCAAGAATATATTTGGCAAAAAAGCCCCAGCCAAAGATCACGCCAAGCGCAATGTACAGGCTTAGAAATCCAATCAAAGACAGCAGGCCGAGATACCAGGAGACCCGCACAGACGTCGTGTAGAGGTCACTTTGCGGCAGATAGTGACTGCCGGTCACAGGCTTGTATGTGGTGAGATTGCGAATGCCGAGTTTGTACATCGGCCAGCCAATCAGCACGAAAATGCCAGAGCGAAAGATGATTTTCCGAAACAATGTGTCTTCGCCTTTGCCGGCGGGACGGAACACTTCTTCCTCGCGGAAATGCCCTGTCTTCATGTGATGCAGGGCATGGCTGCGCTGCCAGCCGCGATACGGCACCAGGATCGCCCCATGCACCAGAATGCCGACAATCGTGTTGACCGTCCGGCTTTTCGAGAAAGATCCATGACCGGCGTCATGCCCGACCACGAAGAGTGACCACATCATCGTGCCAATCAGGAAAAGCACGGGCCATTCAATGTACCAGGCCGTGGTTTGCGTCAGAACCGCATATAGAACTGCAATCACGACCAGGTCGAATATCAGATACGCAAATGAGCGCATCGTGCTCGGTTGGAAGCAGCGTTCGGGAATCGCAGCGCGAAGCTCTTGCGTCGTAAAAGGAAGCTCTTGGGAGGCCATGGCAGACTCTTTGCAATATTATCTTGTCAAAGTTGTCCCCATCCATCGCCTAGAAAAGCAGATGGAAAGTTAACAAGCAAGTATAGAGTCTGGCCCGAATGACACATGTAGGACACACAAAATCACCGGAAACTGCGAAGACTCACTCCTGGCCTTGCCCCATGGGGTGACGAAAGCTACGAAGCACCCCATATCTGCTGCGGCGCAGCACCGCGCGTCGCTTTTTATGGAGACAGGATGTCAAAAGAAGAAATCATCGAGTTTAACGGCACGATCGTTGAACTTTTGCCGAACGCGACGTTTCGCGTGAAGCTGGAAAATGATCATGAGATCATTGGCTATACAGCTGGCAAAATGCGCAAGAACCGCATTCGGATCCTCACCGGGGATAAAGTTCTGGTCGAAATGACCCCTTATGATCTGACCAAAGGTCGGATCACTTACCGCTTCAAATAAGCAGACTGCCTTGAGCGATATGCAGGTTCCTGACGGATTTGAGCGGCATTTTCGTCGCTCCGGACTGACCGATCCCTGGGAGCCACTTTATTCAAGACAATTAGACGATCGCATTCAAATGGGCCTGTTCCTGGCGGAACAGCACTGTAATTCGCGCAGTCTCGTACATGGCGGATTGATCGCGGCGCTATCGGACAATGCGATGGGATTGTCTTGTGTGGTTGCCTTGCGTGCGGCCGGCAGGGATGTCGGCAAAGGTCTGGTCACAGTCTCGCTTGGAACAGATTATCTCGGCAGTGCCAAACTCGGCGAATGGCTGTTGATCGATCCTGAGCCGGTCAAGGTTGGCGGCTCGATCTGCTTTGCCCGCGCGATAATCAGCAGCAATAGCAAGCCTGTCGCCATGGCCAATGCGACGTTCAAAATCCTATGAGCAAACTCGTCCTGGCCAGTGCCAGCCCCAGGCGACAGCAACTTCTGGCTCAGATTTCCGTGACGCCAGACGAAATCGCCCCTGCAGATATTGATGAAACACCACGTCTTGGCGAAGCGCCAAGGGCTTATGCCGTCAGGATGGGGCGCGAAAAGGCGGAAGCGGTTCACGCGCCAGGGCAGTATACGCTGGCAGGTGATACCGTCGTTTCTGTCGGACGCAGGATCTTGCCAAAAGCTGAGACGGATGACGAGGTTCAGGCCTGTCTGAAGCTGATCTCTGGCCGGGCGCATCATGTGATGACCTCGGTCTGTTTGATGGCTCCTGATGGTAAAGTGGCAGCACGATTGAGCGATACGCGTGTCATCGTCAAACGTCTGTCGGCGGAGGAAATCGCTGCGTACGTCAAGACACAGGATGGACTCGGAAAGGCGGGCGGATACGCGATCCAGGGACCATTTGGCGCGCATATCAAGCAAATCACAGGTAGCTATACCGGCGTCATGGGCTTGCCGGTCCACGAAACGGCTCAATTGCTAACTGGGCTTGGCTACCGATTATAGAAGTCGAATTCGAGTTCGTATTGCAAATGACCATCGCCCATTGAGAGGTCATAGTCGGAAAATCCATAGACATAATCGAACCGCACCGATTGCGACGGCAAATCGGTCGCATTTCGCAACCGGATCGCGTTCGTGAATTCCATAATCTGGGTCGGGGTACCGAAGACATCTCCAACCGTATCGATGCCCGCGATTGATCGTATATAATTGCCGTTTCGCGTATCGGCGCCAAACGCCATGCCGTCATCAATGCCTTGCCGTGTAACACCATAATCAAAA